>CBDUQO010000018.1:0-17482 GCA_965369365.1 uncultured Methanosarcinales archaeon | reverse complement strand
ATAAAATGGGCAACCTCTTTATAAGCGTTGGTCACTGTAACTCAAGATACCAGAGTGGGGGGATTTTGAGACTTTCTGATTTCTTCTGGTCGGTTGAAAAACATGATGCCGGTCTTGCAAACACTGGTACGGTTGGATTGGTGAAATCCGTGAAATCAGTGTTAATCTGTGGCTAAAAGTTTTATTTGCCACAGATTAACACAGATTACGCAGATTAACGGTGTAAATGTCTTTTCAGATGGATAATAACCCATTCTGGCAGTTGTGCTTACATAAGACAATCCGGTGTAACCAAAAAATAATAAAAAGTCTCCGAGTTTTGGTAAATAACCGATATAGCTGCTGTTTGAACGCCTTCACGCGAGATATCAAAGAGCCAGAATCTGATCGCCCTACTTTGTCGCATTCGCAGGCACATAGATCACCTCGCCACTATCCAGCAGGAATGTTGTGCCCATAACCCGCCCCATGCCATAAACGTCCTCGTCTGTTATCTTCTGGATCTCTACCTTCTCGCCCTGCTTGATTATGATCTCCATATCCGGCGTCCCCGGGTTCTTGACGATTGTGACGTTTGATGTGGACGAGACCAGTTCGGGGAGGCTGTGGTATGTCACAAGCGCAAGCATCAGAGCAACCGCAAAGACGATTGCCACATCAAAGAGGTTTGCTACACCATCGAGGGGGTTATCATCCACCTCACGGTGCCGCTTCAGCTCAGATCTCCGTCTCCTCCCCATAATCCGTGTTTTCATTGCGATTTCTCCATCAATAACTCTGCCATGTACTCCATGTCATCCATGTCCTGTGAATACCACCGCTGCCTGACGCTTGCAACCGTGAGCGAGACCGCACCGATCAGAAGCCCGACTACAGTAGAGGTAAACGCGATCACAAGATTATTTGCCAGTTGTTCGATGTTTCCTGCGGAAAGTCCGAGGAGAGCAGGACCAAGCGGTATCAGCGTCCCCATAAGCCCGAGCATCGGACCGACTCGTATCAGAAGGCGGGTATTGCCAAGTTTTCTGCCAGCTTCGGCATCATACTCCTGCTGCAACCGTTGGATCCTTGTAAGAATCGTGTTCTCATTACTCTGGTGAGCACCTACCAGTCTCTTCACCTCATCACGAAAAACGCTCAGATGACCGCCGTTGAACTTGTCATCGAATTTTTTGCTCCGTTTCGAGTATTCCGAAATCATATCCCCCGCGTACACAAAACAGAGTGCAACAAGCAGTATCAACAGTATAAGCACAGGGTAGAGCATCGCATTGCTGATCGTAAGCAGTATCTTCATCAGTTCGCCTAATAGTTCCATTTTTATGTCACCTTTCCACGTATCATTGGTAAAAACATCCCGGTTCGTTCTCTGTAGTCACAATACCGGGTTCCATGTATCTCGATCATCTGCTTCTCCTCGATTCTCCCGTCCGGATACCAGATCGGGACGAACGCGAGCATCACAGCAAACCAGCCCTGTGAGAAGAAGAGAAACCCGACTCCAGCAAGCATGATGTAGATTCCAAGATACATCGGGTGTCTCACATGCCGAAACGGACCATCTGTTACAAGCGTTTTGTCGAAGAGCGCACGCCGCATGTAGTATCCCACATACATCCGGATCAGGAGTCCACCAATCACCAGAGGAATTCCAAAGTACAGCATCGGGATATTCTCGGTTAATAGTGGTGGCTCGTTTGCGAAATGCTGGGACCTATACAGGCAGATCACCATAATAATCCATAGCGCCCTCGGTAGAATCTCAACAGCGATGTGTCTCCGCTTCATCGCCCGCCCACGCCCATATCAGTGGTTCTTATTCGCCCTCGCACAAATCCGATAGCGATCATGACAAGCACGAAGAGAACCCCGGGAATCATATCGCTTACCGGGAAGTCTCCGATCGCAATCTCCATCTCACTTACCGGGAGATACGCGGGAACGAGCAGGATCGAGAGGAAATAGAGAAGCCCGAAGAATATCATCATGCTTCCCAGATTTGAGGGCTTCTTACTGAACCGTGTTCTTCGTAAAACCGTGGTTATCACGATGATCGTCGAAAAGAACACACCTCCAACGAGTAAACCAGCTTTGAGAGCACTCATACCCGCGATCATGAGAAATGCACACGTCAGAAAGATCGTTGCAAGTGATACAGGGCATGGTAGCGCCATCAGGAGAAATGTTCTCCTGCTAACGTCCTTTTTTGTACGATTCCACTTTCTGACCGTGTAAAATCCAATAACAAGGAGTGATATCGCTATCGTCATCTGAAACACCCCGAATGCGAGCCCCATCCCAAAGAGGACGTTTATTGATTCGTAAAGTGAATCACCTGCAACACTGATCACTGCGCACATCAGAAGCGGAAGGGCGAGGTAGACCGATGCGACTGCAAGAATTTCTCTGGTGTTCAGCCTGGAAAACCCCATCCCGAACGCTGCTTTGCTTGAGAACTTGAGCATCCCGATGAATATCCCGAAGATCACAATGCCGCTCATGAGGGACTTTTCCCTGCACTCTCGTATCTTTTTATCGATCCATGAATCGTCATAATCGGAATTGTTCTTTCTGTAGCTATCTCTTGTGAGTTCGTAGTATTTAAGAGCGGTATCGCACTCCTTCTGCCCGGTGCAGCAGTCGCCTGCAAGATGGTAGCTTGCACCAGCAGAGTCGTAATCGCCCGCTGACTCGAAACTTTCGGCTGCAAGAACGTAATACGCCGATGCGTTTGTAAGGTCACTTGCGTTTCTGTAGTGCAAGGCGATCCTCGCGTACAGTTCCCCTGCGCCATCATAATTTTCCAATTCCGCTAATCGCCGGGCATACTCAATGAGTTCCACGGCGTCGGCACCATCAGCATCACCACCATCCGGCTGGCTGCCGCCCACAATCGTCGTCGATGAGATGGAGACGATCAGAAGTAGCACGAATAGTAGTCCCTTTATCCAATCACTTCCTTCTCGAATATCCGAATATCACAAACACCAGCAACACGACCACGATCAGTGTCGCTATCATTGGCGTTGCCTTGATTGATGGAATCGCGATTCCGGAATCGAACCTCTTGAGCGTCTCCACCTTCCCGATCACCTTCTTCCCACGAACCATCTCACCATCTTCCGGAGTGTCCACATAATTTGAGGCGGTCTCGTATGTGTTGTTGGAGCCAGCGACCTCGGTTAGCTCCTTCTTCACATACACATCAGAGTCGTCGTTTCCTGTGACGGTATTCTCGATTAAGGTGGTGTCATAAGCCTCATTTGAGATGCGAATTCCATTGGCGACAGAGGCGTCATCGCTGTATGCAAAGCTCTCCTTGTTGTCTGCTGCTGTGTTGTATCGAAGCGTGTTACCCGGACCGCCCACATAGATTCCGGGACCTTTATTATCTGTCGCGATGTTGTTCTCGATTGTGAAGAAACTTGAGAGCTTGCACCGCAGAATGATTCCGCCCTGCCCGTTCTCGGTCACCCTGTTGCCGGTTATATTGTTGTACTTCGGCTTCATTCGTGTGAAGATACCGGCTTTCGTATTGTCGTGGACGGTGTTATTGACCAGTGTATTATACTCTCCACCATATATAAAAATCCCATTCCCCCCATTCTCGCAACTCGTGCCCTTGCCTCTGTTGTGATGCACCAGATTGTTTTTGATCATGCTCTCGTAAACATGCTGCATCTTGATGCCGTGAGTCGTCGTATCATCGATGTCGTTTCCGTTGTGATGCACGTTGCAGTAATCGATCGTGTTGTTCTTGACGACATCTCCTTTGATGTCATTTCCTCTGAGATAAATTCCGTTGCAGAAGTTTTTAATCTCCAGATCTTCTATAACCAGATCATCATGTCCGGAATTGAAGATTCCGGATCGCTCATTCTCGCTATCCGTGCAATCGCCCGGAATCACGCCGTCCAGTGTGTATCCGTTGCCATCGATCACGACATTATCCGCACCGATCATGAGACCGTGTCCTGACGAGCAGTAGAGATCACAGTTGAATGTGCAGCTTTCAGTAACGGTATCGCCACACGCAAATATCGTTTTTGGATCCGCAACAGAGACGCATCCGCATGTGGGGCTGCCGCGTTCTGTTCCACCTCCCGCCCCCTCTTCACGAGATCGTGCCGCAGACGGTGGGCAGGGATGCGTACACAGATCGCCACCGGAATCGTTGTAGCCCTTTGTTATCGCACAGGCATTATCATCACCCGTGTTCTCGAGTCCTGGTTCGACCACGATATCGCCGCGTACATTGTCGCAGACCGTGTTATGGTACAGCCTGTTCCTGCTCGAGTTATCGATGTTTATCCCTATGCCGCCCTTCGTTGCCACATTATTATATTTTACAATATTGTTATTCGCACCACCTGACAGGTGGATTCCCTGCCCGCCACCACTACGATCGATGTTATTCCTGCTCACGTTGCTGTATGATGATGTAAACAGCCAGATACCACTTCCTTGACCATAACTGACACTATTATTTGTTATGCTGCCATTATCAGCGTCTTTGAAATATATCCCGTAACAGAACCCGCCGATCCTCACGTTCTTTACCGTCACCCTATCACACCCCTCGTTATGGATCCCTTCTCCATCGTCAATATGGGTGTCTGTGGTGATCGCGTAACCATTGCCATCGATTATGATACCATCCGCACCGATTATGAGACCGTACCGTGTCTGGCAGTCCATATCCCCATTGAACTTACAGCTCTCAATAACCGTGTCCCCGCACCCGTAATCCGTGCCTGTGACAACGCCGATACATCCCGCGTTTACGTTCGCTGCTGTAAACAGCAATATAAGAAAGGTTACGACGATCCCGGAATAAATCGATTGTTTCATCTTCTTCTCATCAGACAAACGATAGCCACCGCAATCATCGCAGATATTGGCTCAAATCCGGGTGTGCTCGGTGATGTCGACATTGAAGTCGCGGGAGTCGTCTGAGATTCCGCTGGGGCGGGATGTGCCGCCCGGTAATCACCAACCAGTCCTGAAAGTCGTGTCAGGTTGTGGTAACCGGGGTGAAGCGTGCCGTTCGGAGAAGCCCAGCACGGAATGCCTTCTATGCCCGCGTCGATGCAAGCGGATGTATTTTCCATGCAGTTGATGTACGTCAGGTTCCCGAACGCATCGCCAAACTCCTCCTTCTGCCTGACGCACCAGGAACACTGATCTGTTTCATAGAGCACCCAGCCGCAATCAGTCAATTCATCAGCTAGTTCGCATGCATCGATTCCGGAATTCGGATCCACATCTGTTGCACACGCGTTTCCTGTCAGCGATACTATCAGCAATACTGAAAGCATTGCGGTTGTTGTCACCGTAATAAGATTCATTTTCATGGGTTTGTACCTACATTTATCAATATCGGATGTTCTCACATCTCAACTGCGTTTGCCAGTTAGGTCTACAAGAATCCTGCCCTAACAAAGTTAGGTTTTTAGAAAAAACCAAATTCATCCCTCCGACGTTCATCTCATAAACCTCCCGATCAGAAACACCGCACCGAACATGCAGATCGCAAGTGCGGTTTCGTAGAAAGACACATCCGCGGATCGTGGTGGTGCCCCACTGGTGGCGAGAGATTCCTGAGTGGGTCGCAGTTCGGGTCCGGATGACAATTCTTCACCCACAACCTCAATTACCGGCATCTCGGTTGCGGTCATGTAGCAGTAACTGCTGCCTGATATCGATATCGTTGGTAAACCAAGCGTCATTGTCCCGGGACTTGAGATTACTACCACGTACTCTGTCTCGTTCGTCTGGTTTGCCCCGAGACTGGCATGTATCGTCAGGTCGCCTGAGATCAGTTCCGCGCCTTTTGGTAGGACGTCTGTCAGATTGACGATTGCATCCATGTTCCCGGTATTTGCGATGTTCAGTGTGACAGTGACCCTTCCGCCTTCTGAGATCCGAATGGGGTGTGCGGTCTTGTTCATGGTTATGCATGCCCCGTCCACCACAATCTCCGGGGCGTACGAGCGTACACTGACATTCTTATTCTTTTTTTCACCAATCTCAAACTCTGCGACCGCACACGGTACATCAAATATCCCCGGTCTCTCCGGTTTTATACGATATGAGCAATGCATAGACTCTCCTGGTGTGATATTGAACCTCCATAACAATGTCTCGTTGCCGCACAGTCTGAAACCGGACGGAATTGTGTCATTCAGTCTGACTTTGAGGTCTCTTATCCCTGTGTTCTCAAGATCGATGCGCACCCATACCATCTGGTCCATCGATATGTGGCTGTTCACCGTCTTCTTGATTGTGAGATCGAATCTCGGCAGCACAAGAATCTCTGTTGATGCCGATTCGGAATACATCACGCCCGCCTCATCAAATCCTGTGGCATCAACCGAGATTGTGAACGGTTGTCCCTCCGTTTCGGTGATCGATTGCGGGACGCGTAAGCGTGCATAGGTGGTCTCCTCGGTATCGACCGCATCATCCGATGCGATATATACATTCAGTTCGCTGCCCTCCTCAACAACGTCAAATGCATGGACCTCTCCGCCGATCTTGAGGGTTGCTTTTTCATCTCTGCTATTAATCACAATCTCGGCTGAGTCGTTGCCCCTCCTGATTCTGATGGGATCGTCATCAGACGATCTCGTTATGTATGCATTCGCATTCTTTGTCCAGCCGAAACCAAGATCATCCCATAGATATCTCAGGAATCTATCCTCCTCGTTCGTATTCCCAGGGACATCGTTCCAGGTGAACCAGAGATACCGGGAATCCTCATCCTCTGCCAAAAGGCTGCCGAAATGGCTTTTGATACCGCTTGTCGCCTGAAGGTCACCAGAGTCTATTGTAACGGTCGTATTCTTGATTACAGCGTCACCAACGTTCTCGATCTCAACTGTGACACGAATCTCCGAGTCCAGTGGAGTGTACACTTCGCAGTTGGTCTCAATCTTGAGCGATATCTCTGGCTTTGCCCGGGAATAGAGATCAATGTGTATGAGCGGATCCTCCCAGTAACTCGGGCTCCCGGATTCAGGGTGATCTTCGGTCTCATTCTTGATTGCGACAATCACCTCATCAGCCCAGTTTAGATAGTCGCACACACGAGTGTCCAGTTCGGTACAGAACGTATCGTTCACACAGGATGCGTTCTGTACCGATTCGTCGAGTAACTCACCATCTCGCCAGAGTGATAGGTACACAGAATCAGTCTCTCCTTCGTAATCCACAAACTCGACTACGTAGCCCCCTGCACTGTATCGTTCGCCTTTGTGAATCGACGCGCTTCCAATATCGGTCCAGTATTCCGGATCATCGGGGTCAAGGGCGGATGCTGTCTGCAATGGCATAGAGAGTGCAATAGCGATCAGAACAACAAGCGACAGTCGACTAATCGCAATCATTCCTGCCTTCCACCTCCACCCTCGGGCACATACACCATCGCACCATCCGGCGTCTTGCCGATCACCCCTATCACCTTTGATATCTCGACCTCGACCTCTTCTTCTGTGAGATTCAGCGCCTCGATCTTCTCGCCGTGCTTCACGATCACCTGCATTTCAGGCGTTCCCGGGTTCTTGACGATCGTGACATCCGACTGCGTCAGGAGCTCTGGCACGCTCATGTAGACTATGAGCATTACCATCAGTCCGAGAGCAAAGACCATCGCCGCGTCAAAGAGGTTTGCAACGCCTGAGAGCGGGTCCTCGTCTTCATCCACTGTTTCCGTTCTTCTGTTCATATATTTCATTACTCGTCTCCGAATAATACTTCACAAATATAGTGTATGTCATTCATGTCCTGCCTGTACCAGCGCGTCCTTACAACTGTTATCAGGTAGGACACCGAACCGATCAAAAGCCCGATTACGGTTGTTCCAAACGCTATGATCAGGCTTCCCGCAAGCGTATCGATGTCGCCCTTCGTGAGTGCGAGCAGTGCCGGACCCATTGGTATCAGGGTCCCCATCAGCCCGAACATCGGACCAAGCCTTGCCATCGACTTTGACTTCTCAAGCCGTTTTGAGATCAGAAGATCACACTTCTGGAGAAGCTTCACAAGGTTTATCGGAAAGAGTTTTGCGTATGTCCCCGGATTCTCCCGCTTGATCTCTGTCTCTGTCCCTTTCTCTCTCCCTTTTATCGCAAGTACTCCATCCAGAAAGATGTGTACGAATCGGCTTGTTGTGCAACCACTGAGCACCTCGATTCCTTTTCCAAATTTGCCGTCTTCGACAAGCGTTTTTGCTTCGATGAGCTCTCTTTCGACCTCTTCCGGTTTCTTCGAAGACAGTTTTCCGGTTCTCGCAAGATACTCAACCGAAATGACGCCAATCTCGGTTATGAGCCACAAGGTCAGTCCGAGCAGCACGATGATCACCGGATAGAGAAGTGACGTCGAGATGACGTAAATTGCGGATTGCAATATCTGCGGCAGATGCGTGATGGTTGATGTGATGGATGCGATTGCCATGATTGAGTTACCTACTCTTTCTCCTGTACCGCGTAATCTCGCCATAAAATCCGGCGCAGAAGAGGCTTGCCACGAGAGCCGCAATCGCAACAGATGTCCATTCCGGAGTGACTACCTCGCCTCCTGACTCACTGAAGAATAGAGTACTCTTAAAGAGGCGGGCAGAAACTTTTTTCATGGCGCTCATGACGGATTCACTCTCGTTGCCGAGAGTGTTGGTCTCAGCACGATGCGTCTTCAGATCCACATTCACATCAGTGGAATTTGCCTCATAATCATATTCTCTTGCTGAAATTCCGCTGCTGTGCACACCTTCTTTTGATTGCGCTTGAGGCGGCGTGGGACCTACGCCGATGGACGCGGTTATCGTCATATTATTGTTCGTCTCATCCCACTCCACAAGCTCGTCCTTTGAATCGGCAAATACAGTCAGCCGATTAGATGCGAGCGGAACCCACTCAAATGAAACTGTTTTAGTCTCGTCTGGGGAAAGTTTTCCATCTATTTCGTCTATGACCTCCTTATTGCCATTTATAGAGAGCGCGACCTCGAACGATTCCCCTGTCGCAATCGTACCGACATTCTTGACCGTTGCTGTGGCAGTATCCAGCGCTCCGAGGGTGAACGGTGGTTGTGCGTCAATTGCGGTTACGATCAGATCAGGCATGGCATACCAGACCGTTGTAAGGCAGTTGTTATCCTCACAAATTTCATCGATTGCGCCTTCAGGATCGGCACAGATCGTGATCTCATCGCGATCGCCCGACATCGTGAAGGTGCCGATCGTGTTCGGATACTGTTCGCTCGCATTCAAGATCGGAACCGGATAATCGCTCCAATCCCCGTCGATTATGATGCGTATTATGCTTGCAGGTGCATCCGCTTTTCCGATGTTTGCAACTGTTGCTGTAATGTTGTATCGCAGGTCATCAGGATTCTCCGGATTATCCCATGACTCTAATTTATTGGTTATCGTGAGGTCTGGTTTTGAGCGGTCTTCACATGAATTGGAGCATCCTGTCACGCCATTGTCATCATAATTCGTTGTTTCATCGCAGCAGTTCTCTCTGCCGTGATTCCCACCGCCATCTGCATGGCATACGTGTATATCCACACCCTCATTACCACATGCAGAATTCCCATACAGCTCGTTGGCACCTGAGCCATCGCTCCTGCCCATATCGATCCCATCGCCGTCCTCAACAGGAGTGTCACCCACTCTGTGACCTGCGCTGTTGCCCTCCACGGTATTGTCCCTGATGGTGTTGCGATTGCTGCCGATATATATCCCATCACCATAGTTTCGCAAGACCGCGTTTTCGGCGATTATATTCTCATCTGAATTTGCACATCTGAGTATGATTCCCCCCTGCCCGTTTTCGTGGATAGTATTACCGGTGACCTCGTTACTCTTTGATTTCATCTTCATGAAGATGCCACCTTTCCGGTTACCATGAATCAGGTTCTCTTTTACAATATTGTTACAGGATAGATATGTGAAGATGCCATTACCACCATCGCCACAGGACTCGCCAGTGCCGGTGTTGTCGTATATCTCGCTTCCACTGACCGTAGAACCCTCCACCCTCACGAAATGGATTCCATGGCTCGTGCCGTCGTCGGGGTTGCCGTTTCGCCTGACAACGCAGGTCTCAATCGTATTGCCCTTGGCAGGATTTGACCCGCTGCCACGGAGCGCAATGCCATTGCAGAATCCCTCAACTGTCAAATCCTTTATCGTGACCATGTCATATCCATTGTTAAGAATTCCACAGTCTCCCGCCCCCGGATCTGACTCGGAGATATGTGCACATGACGCGTTCCCAGGTCCGATCAGCGTATAGCCATTGCCATCGATTGTAATTCCGTCTTTTCCGATCACAAGCCCGTGTCCGGCAGAGCATCTCATACTCCCGTTGAACGTGCAGCTATCTTCCACGGTATCGCCACACCTGTACGCGATACTTAAACCAACGCATGCCGCATTCAAATCAGCGTTGAGCTCATCCCCTCTCTCTTTAAACGTGTTTATAAGGCAGTTGTTTGCTTCTCCATCTGAAAAGAGCTCTTCTACTATGTAGCAGCCCACCCCATTGCAGTAGAATTTGTCAGCACAATTGTGCTCGCTCACTTCGTCAAGACCATCTGCACAGACCCTGATTCTGTCTTTTTCACAGGAGATCTCAGGAGTGTGCTCGAATGTTCTCGTCTGGCTCTCACCCGGCTTAAGCGAACCGATACGATCATCCGCACCACTGTTGTGATGGTCGTCGATGTAGAGGTATGTCGTGCTTGGAGTTGCTTCACGAGAATTTACATCCCCGATGTTTTCAATCGTGTACTTGACAACGTAGGTCTTGTTGGTCGTGTTGACCCAGTACTCCTCCTTCCGTGAGATTATGAGGTCAGGCGGTCTCCATGGATAAATACACCCGTCTGGCAGGCTATAACCGGCATCCGAGTACTGATGGGTGGTGTCGCAGGTGTTGTTATTGCCGATTGTTTCGGCTCCTTGACTTCTATATATATCGATTCCACAGTTGTCGCCGATCGCGTTCTCTGTGAGGACGGTCTTTGATGCGCCTGAACCAAGATATAAGCCATGACCACAATTTCGTGCTGCGGTATTGTCTTCAAAGGTGTTGTTATTCCCGGCAACAACGATGCCGTCACCCCCGTTGTCGTAGACTCGGTTGTTACAAAGATTACAATCATCGCAACTGATGTTAATCCCTGTTAGAAGGTTCTTTCGCAGAGTACAGTTTTTAATTGTGTTCTTAGCCGTCGCTTCAACCACAATCCCTGTTCGGAAGTTCTTTATCTGTAGATTTTTTATCGTAACATTTGTGCGGTTGCTAAAGACTCCGTTGCCCATCCCGATCCCCGTTATCGTATAGCCGCAACCATCGATTGTGATGTTATCCGCACCAGCGATCAACCCGCCGCAACCGCTCATGCTCCTGCTAAAGACACAACTCTCGTTTATGACCATCCCACAACTGAAATTATAATGCTCGCCCACACAAGAACCACTTCTACCATCACAATAGTAGATGCATCCGATCGTGCCGCAGTCATCATAATCCACTGCTTGCCCGCAGGTGTTGCAATCACCGAAGGTCGCAAACCCGGCGTTTACGATGTCTGCGCCTTCGTTACAACAGCACGTATTGTTGTACAGGAAGGTCAGCTTTCCATCGTCAACAAGAATTCCATTGCCGGTCACATCTGTTCCATTCCTGCTCTTGGTAACGATATTATCCCTAATTGTGGCTGCGCCCTGAGCCACATATATTCCGGATCCTGTGGTGTTTCGTATCACGTTTCTCTCAACAGTCGAGTTTGTTTCAAGATGCCCGCCCTTCCAGTGCAGATTGATGCCGGTGCAGAATCCTGATTGCCGCTGGCGCCCATTGTCGCAGAGAAGGTTGTCTCTGATGCTCAAATATTTGCAGGTGGGTGATGCACAGATGCCTGATAGATTGTTGCTGCAGATCGTGTTATTTGTGATATCGCAGTGATTGGATCCGCAATCGAGGTTGACGCCATGACCGCCACAGACATTCATATCCGCAAGAATGCCTGTGCTATTTCTGATGCTGCACCCATCAATCGTTGTGTAACTTGAGTTAACAACGGTGATTCCATAGTTGTACTGGACGGTAGCGCCGTTATCGTGAATATCACAGTCTTTCAGGGTGCTGTTATCTCCGTTTTCGATGGAAATTCCATTACAGAAGTTCCTGATCTCAAGGTTTTTGATCGTCACGTTGCTGTAACGATCGCATCTGATCCCGGTCCACGCAACATAGCCCGTACCAGCATACTGCTTGAAGCAGGCAGAACGATCCCCGACAATCGCATAACCATTGCCATCGATCGTCACATCATCCGCTGCTATGAACAGTCCGTGCGGGTAATCCTTCCCCGAGTACTGCGTAGCACAGTACATATCGCCAGTGAACGTGCAACTCCGATCCACCCTATCCCCGCACGTGAAGAGCCTGCCACTGCCATCCGTTGCCAGGCATCCGCCATAGACGAGTACGCTCTCATCACAGCGTGTACCATCCACCCATTCGACGCATATCCGGATCGTGTCGTTATTTCCACTCATAGTGAACGGAAGAAACGTCTTCTCCACGCAATTGCCATATCCATCCACCGGAGGATAGTTAACTACCATGATGAGATTACAATCGATATACACGCTCACAGTGGCGTTCATAGATTCCGCACCCCCATTGTTGCAGACTGTTGCAGTGATGCTGTATGTCCTGTTTGGTGCATCGATCCAGTCCTTTGAGGCGATATACATCTGAAGGTCGGGTACTCCAAGCGTACCGGAGTGGCAGTTGTTAGCCTCGCTACTCTCCCGGACGTTGTTGTGAGTGTCGGAACAGATCTCAATTCCGGTTTCATGACCGCCCAGAATGAACGGACCAGCGGCACAGGAATAGTTCTCGCCGGGAGCCAGTGCCGGAACCAATCGATCGTTTCCATGTATGCAAGTTGTGCTCTCACAAGCACCCCCGTTTCCGATGTTTGCTACTGTGCAACTGACATTGAAGGTCTTATCACTACGGTTGACCCATGTAACTGCGTAATCTTCGATCACAAGATCCGGTTTACACGCAGACGCGGGACAATTGATCGTTTCTTCCCTGCAGTTGTCAGTCTCACTCGCCTCTCTAATCTCATAATCGCCATCCGCACAGATTGTGAGTATGACGGTATCGTTGCACGAGCAGGTGAAAGGTCCCAGAGTGCCATCGTAAGCCTCGCCCACATCCAGTTGTGGGACATGATCTTTGATAATATACGAGAGAGGACCGTTACCGTTGCCTGAAACAGTCGTGATGTTGATTGTTGTGTTGCTTGCGGAAGCGCTGGCATCTCCGTTGTTCTCTACCCGGTAAATGACGCGATATTTCCCGTTTGCAGAATCGACCCATTCCTTAAAGGAGTCTTTCCACCACTGTTCTCTTACAAACAGATTGGGGCGGGAATCCGCACCTGATGCCAACGTAAGAGGGACAGTATATGCAATCACCAGTACAAGGAGCAGTATCGATATTATCGATATCACTTTCATTAAATCCTCTTTCTCGATTGCAACACGCATATCGCCAATGCTGCCGATACTATCATAAAAGCCGCTCCAAATCCCGGAGCGGATTCCGTAGATCCCGTTGATTCTGCAGGAGCGTCGGCTTCTGCTACGGCATCTCCGGCACACTCATAACTGCACCCTGCAGATCCTTCGTCGTTGTAATTCCCTACCGTGTCACAGGTGTTATCGCTGCCGTGATTTCCCGAACATCCGTCAGCGACCTCGATATCGGTTCCAGCGTTTCCACATACCGTATTTGCGCTCAGGGTGTTGTTGTTGGATTCGCGGCCCCTGCCCATCTCGATCCCGTCACCATCACCAACAACGTCTCCTGAACTGATCCTGAAACCGGCGATGTTGCCCATAACGACGTTATCTTTGATGATGTTGTTCTCACTGCCTATGAAGATCCCGTCCCCAAAGTTTGCTGACGCGTTGTTGCCTTCGATTGTGTTGTAGTTTGACGACCGGCAACGCAGTATAATTCCACCCTGACCGTTTCCATGGACGTGGTTATCGGTGATCTCTGCGTGGTTGAGACTTTTCTTTGCGAAGAATCCGCCTTTCCTATTGTTGTAGATATCGTTTTTGGTAATGATGTTGCCTGTAAAGGCTTTATTTCCGGCATAGAGAAAGATGCCAGCGCCACCGTCGCCGCAGCCCGCACCTGCACCGGTATTCTCATAAATCCGGTTATTCCTTATCACGGATGCGCTTATGTAACAGGCATGGATACCGTGTGTAGAAGTGCCGGTTGAGCAGTCCGCATTACCATTGCCATGTATCTCGCAGTTGTCAATCGTGTTGCCCACAACAGGGTCCTTTCCCGAACCCTGAAGCCCGATTCCCGTACAGAATCGGGCGAGTTCCAGATTCTTTATTACCACATCGTCGTGCCCTAAATTGAAGATCCCGCAGTATCCGGTTCCGGGATTGTTTTCATCGATCCAATCACAAACTTCCGCGGTTTCGCTTCCCGTTATCTTGAAACCCGCACCGTCGATTGTGATACCATCTGCTCCGATGGTTAAGCCATGCACACCTGCAACTCCTGCCGGGCAGGTCAAATCTTCCGTGAATGTCCAGTCCGAAACAACGGTATCGCCGCACTTGCATGGGGCAATACCATTGCCGCAGTCATCTGCGCTCACGCTTCCCGCCATCAGCAGCAGGAAGAGGATCGATAACAGCGGTAGCGGTAGCCGCAGCCATGCCAAAACCACCCTCATACTTAAATACCCCCGGTAGATGCCTGAAGGATCAAGAGCGCATCGCACGAGGTTACCGCCCCATCACCGCTCACATCAGCGACTTTTACATAATCGCCACTTGTAGCTATCTGCAGTGCAATAACAGCGTCAGCTGTAGTGATCAGACTGTCACCATCCAGATCGCCTTTTCGCGGGGGTTGCGGGGATGGTGATGAAAACGTGAACCTGGCACGGTTTCCGTGAAGATCGTCCTCAACATTCTCATCCAGGGTGTGATTGAAGTTGACCCATGCTTCAAGCCAGTCAGAATCCCCTTCCATCGTATAAGGACCTGCGGTGTGTGTCACGCTCTCGCCCACATCCAGTCCCGCCGGAATAGGTGCATAGTCGATGCCACTCCATTCTCCATGAAGTTCTGTGAAGTTCGTCCAAACATCAACCTGTGTCGGGAGATCTCCGACGTTCTCCACCGTATAGGTCAGATTGTACTTTTTCTCACTCTGATCAACCCATATCTCATCAAAACTGGTGATCATGAGGTCAGCTCCGCCAAAGACATCGGTCAGGTTGTTGTTAGCCTTTTTGTGATCCTCGGTCTCGTTGTTCAGAACATCTGCAAAGAGCATTATCGTAACGATTCCAAAACTCGGGAATGGTCCGAGCTTGCCTTCGTAGCACTCACCGGGTCCCAACGCAGGAACCGGATCGGATAGTTGCAGCGCATCATTGATATAGGCACCTGTTTTGCTCACACTTGCGCTCGCCCCCTTGCCGAGGTTACAGACCGTATAGTCGATTGTGTAGTTCACTCCCGAAACGATCCATGATGGCTCAAGTTTGCTCAAGACGAGGTCAGGACCCAGTCCCGGGCTCTGGTAAACACATGGCGGCGGGCAACTGGCTGAACGATCGCAGTACTGGTATGCCGTGTCACATGTATTCTCGTCACCACTGAGCCCGTCAGAGACATCTTGTATATCCACCTGCCCGTTGCCATAGATGGTGTTGCGATGAATGGTGTTATTCAACGTGTTATCTGTTGCATATACCCCATAACCCCCATTCTCGCATACCGTGTTGTCATATATCTGAGTATGGGATGAGCCATCGCTCCTGCCCATGGATATTCCATCGGCGGTGTTCCTGTTTACTGTGTTGTTCCTGATGCTGTTGTGTGCGCCACCCACATAGATTCCATATCCGTAATCGCCACCGCCGATGTTACATGAGACATTGTTCTCTGCGACGAGATTGTTACTCGACTTCTTGCACCGGAGTATGATTCCTCCTCTCACATCATCGGTTATGCCTGTGCCATCACCGTTGCCCCATACCTCGTTATGGGTGATTCTTACCCTGCTCAGCATCATCTTCGTCCAGAAGCCCGCCTTCGCATTGCCATACAATCTGTTGTGGCTTATGTTGCAGTACTCGTGAGCATTGCCGCTGCCTCCTGCATAGATAAATATACCGTTACCGCCATCTCCGCAGCCACCGCCGGTTCCCTCGTTGTTATAGATCTCGTTTTCTGTTATCGTAAGCGCAGGCACGTCCTCGCTACCTTCTATACGGCAGGCATGGATGCCGTGGGTCACAATCTCTGAGATACCGGAGGTGATGTTGAACCCGTTGTTGTGTATCCTGCACTCAGTTATTGTGATATTACGAACCGCATTCGCTCCGTTACCCTTGAGTGCAATTCCGGTGCAGAAACCGCTGATCTCAATGTTTCTGATCACCACATCGTCATAACCAACGTTATAGATCCCGCTTACGCTGCATGGTTCCACTTCGCTGCACCACTCGCAGTCGGAGGGAGTTGCGGATCCGGTCATCGCGTAACCGTTGCCGTCGATTACGACACCATCCGCGCCTATGATCAGACCTTCATGAGGGCAGACCATGCTTCCGTTGAGTGTGCAGCTCATAAATACCGTATCTCCACCAAAGAATGCGGTACCATCCTGAGCCACACATGCGGGCGCAGCGCCCGAGGTTCCGGTCAGCAATGCGAGAAGAAGTATTGTTACTATCGTTATCTGTCTGATACAATTTATTTTCATGTTGTTATGCCATCCTTATATGTTATTGTGCGGTATTATATTGTGAACACGTTTGGCTGTTAGGTACACAAGAATCCTGCCCTAACAGAATTAGGTTTTGGAAAAAAACCTAATTTCTGTCTGTTACTATATACTCTGACAAACAAGTTGCCGATAATTTCGCAGTGTCTCGCGTCCATCTCTGGTAGTTACACTTCCCTGAAAAATATCGGGTAGTGGGAGTGGGGCAACGCCGCCACAGTCCCACCACAATTTCAAACAGCTACCGCCTCTTGATCACGCCAATACCAGCAATACCAAGCAGACCGACCAGTGCAAACATTCCGATTGGCGTAAACGTCGGGACCTCAGCGCTCGTGGGTGGTGGTGAAGGTGGCGGCTGTGATCCCTTCACATTCACAGTGATCGTTCCGGTCTTTGTTCCACCGTTTGACTCAACGGTTACGGTTCCGGTATGCGTGCCGGGAGTGAGGCTTGCAGTGTTGATCGTTACTGTAACCGTGCCTGCATCTGTTCCGCTTGTCGGGCTAACTCTGATCCACGTCTGATCATCGCTCGCTGTCCATGTCAGTGTTCCTGCACTGCCGCAGTTGGTTACATCGAACTGCCATGTCTCTGTCTGGTCTGGCTGGACTGTG
>CBDUQO010000017.1:0-17557 GCA_965369365.1 uncultured Methanosarcinales archaeon | reverse complement strand
TGGGTTTTCTTGGGCGCAAGGGACTTTTGGGTGGCATCCGTCCATCTCGCAAGTGCTCCAAAAATTTATGATGCACCATCCCAATATATTACTGTTATCGCGGATCACGAGATCCGAGGGAGTTTGGGCAAATGATACCATCAACTGTAGAGAGAAAACACATCATCGAAGCAGTGCGGAAAATCGATTTGGAGGGGTTTCCACCTCATAGAGGATCGAACAAGTTTTTCCTTATGTTTGAGGGGAAACGATATCCGCCAAAATATGCAATATCTTTAGCCAACAAGTTTGCCAATGGGAAGGAACTCGATTCTTCGAAGTTCAATGGCGGGCAAGAGACGAATAACTTTTTGAAGGGACTGGGATTTGATATCGTGGAGGCACCGCCCTCGATAGACCCGATTGTACCGCCCCCAAATGAATATTCTGATGACGCGATGCAAACGAAACATCACAATGAAAGATGTCCCGACTGCAAAGCCACCGTCAAAAGAATGCTTGAGAAGATTTATGGAGATGTGAAACCCAATCACAAATTTAATATCGGCACAAATCCGGAAAACTTCAGAGATATGCCGCATTACAAAGCTCTCAAAAGAATATTTACGAATCTTCAGAATTACAGGGGGCACAAAAATTTTGTTTACACTGCTACGCTTCCGAACTGTGATTATTTCGTTCCGGATCCGGGATTTGTTGTGGAATTTGATGAATCCCAACATTTCACAATTCCGCGGAAAATAGCTCTGTTGAGCTATCCATATAAATCCAAATCGGGGTTTTCGTTTGGGCAATGGGCTTTTACTTGCGATAAAACCAGAGCAACGGATAATGACCCGTATTACAGGGACGAACAACGAGCGTGGTATGATACGCTAAGAGATTTCCTGCCAGAGTTGCTGGATAATTTGGAACCCACAGTCAGACTTTATTCAAAGGAGATGCAGTGGTGTAGTTTAGATCCGGATAATCCGACTGATGTTGCAAGATTCGAGAGTGTTGTTGACAGTAGAAGAAAAAATCTGAATGGCTGGGTTGCGACAGTCACCCTTCAATCCAATGACGACAATGACCATTCGAATGATGAGCGTATGAGGGCATTATCTGAAATTGTGGATCGCATTTCCAGAGAAACACATGGAGAGGGGGTTATTTTATTCCCTGGTGGGTGGTTTTATACCAATGAAAAAGAGCCAAACACAATATACAATTGGGCCGAAAAGCAGATAGGAGACATTCTTGAGGAAATAGAGGAGAACGTTATCGTTTGCGTTGGCATAGATGGCACGGTGGACAAAGAGAAGTATGCCCATGATCAGATCGGTATCGCCGTCGATAAGGCTGGTATCATTGCTATGGGGAAAAAGTTCCACCCGGCACCTCAGGAACTTGGGCATGTCGAACTTGCAACGGACTATTTAGCCAGAGAAGACGATAAATCTCGAATTTTCGAGTTAAACGGCGTTAAATACTTTATGTGCGTGTGTTACGATACTTATGGGATCCGGCACAAAAATCTCCCCAACCCTTGCGTGGATGTTGTTTTGAATCTGGTGCATTGCTTCCATCCGCCGGGCAAAGGTCCTTCCGGAGCTTCATACTTTGCCAGGCATGGTTTTGCCGGAGCGTCAAGAGAATGGAACTGCCCGGTTTTTGGTACCGCAGTTTTCTTCAATCGCGGCATTCTTGAGAATTGGCCAACCGGGGTTTACTGGAATATAGGTGATAAAAGCACGCGAGATTGGAGCTACTCGGATAACCCTGTCAAATATGAGGATAAATTTGAAATGGACGCCAACGAAGATATTGTACAGGTCAGAATTTACGATCTCGCGACGATCTGAAACGTTGCACGCATCCTGAAAGACTTGGATGTTAGGAATACAAACATCGGGATCGGGTTCCCATTCATCGACAAGGAAGAAGGACTATAATTCTTACAGGAGCGGTGAAGCGCACGATTCTTGCAAGTGGGACTGCTCGCAAACAGGTCTATCGCAAGCCCCCTCACTTCGGAACAGTCGGCGTGCCCACATCCTCGATCAGATCAAGTGTCATATAATCCACGATCTTGAGTAACTTGCCCCGGACATCGGACATGCCTGATGCATCCGATTCATCGAATGAATCAAGGATCCGCCGTGATTCATCAACGTGGTGCTGCATTTCCTCAATTGATCGATTTACTGCATCGTCTGTTGATGATATCGCACTCAGGATGTGCGGAAGCGTGATCGATGTGTTCATAGACTTCTTTTCGTGTTGAAGTTCCTTGTATTCAAGAATATCGTCGACGATCTGGTATGCCATACCAAGATGCATTCCGAACGCGGCGCACTGACTGACCGAACGCGGCGATGCGCCTCCGACCCGGCTTCCCATGCAGGCGGATGCCGCAAAGAGCGAGGCAGTCTTCTTGTCGATGCATCCAAGATAATTCTCCTCTGAAAAACTGTTTTCCCGGCTGCCTATATCGACAGCCTCCCCTTCAGCCATTGACATGCCTGCCCGCCCAAAATCCTGGATCACTGCCTGGTCGTACTTTGAGATCAGTTCGATGGACTTTGAGATCAGAAAGTCTCCACAGAGAATTGCTGCTGCCTGTCCAAACTGCGCATACACACTCGGAACGCCGCGGCGCGTGATTCCCATGTCAAGGATATCGTCGTGTATCAGCGAAGCTGAGTGGATCAGTTCAATCGCAAGCGCTGCATCAACGCATTCATCCGCGTCGCCCCCAAATAGTTCGGAACAGAGAACAAGGACGATCGGGCGGATTCTTTTGCCCCCCGAATCGAACACGTGACGGACAACACGTTTCATGTTGGACTCGTCGAGATTGTTTACCATATTGACAATCGCGCCATTGATTAACCGATATTCGTACCAGTCGGTGATCATGATGAGCCTCGCTTTGGTGTTAGTTACTGAGCGGATTTAAGCGTTGTGTTTTCAGCGGCGTACTTTGACGGGCAACTGGTCACAAGTTGTTTTGCTGATATGCTGCGATCCGGCAGCATAGTCCCGGTAACGGCAACGTGATTCCCTTCTATCAGATTCACAGGCTGTGGCTCGCTGTAGCTAACATTCATGTCAGCACGACCGTCGGTCAGGGTGAACAGCACTGTTGATCCGTGGTCCACTGCACGAAGCGTTCCTGCCATGACGGTGCCGTTGACACGCAAAGCCTTTCCGATGTGCTCGTCTGTGAGTTCACTGACCGTAAGCGTGGTCCCTATATCGCCAATGTCCCACAACCCGACCACCACGACAGCGACAATGATGACTGATGCAAAGATCAGGCGCCGCGTCTTATCCACGGCGCACCCCGCGGGTTCCTTCTGTGATTAGCCTTGATAATCGGGATCTTGTGCGCAGCAGCAGAATCATGTAGAGACCAAGCCCGGTCCACACGATGCAAAACGCACATATAAGATAATTCATAGTTTTATCTGACCCCACGATTATCTTAAATGTTTGCCATATACGGCGTTCTGAGATCAGATCGCCCCCTGATCCGGGGCAGGTCATAACTTATTTATCCTGCAACCCCAACCATATCCAAGGAGGTTGCGAGAATGGACTCATCAGAAAGCAATGAACACTCGGACACCCAAACCAGACATCGCTTGCAGAAGTCCTTGCGTACAAGTCTGGTTTCCGCTGGTATCACGGCGTTTCTGCTGCTCTTTCTCATCAGCGGAGGGGGCGGCACAACAGAAGCTTTGATCACCGGACTCTTCTTCGCTCTTGTCGGCGGAACGTTCACTTTTTGGATTTTGCGTACCGGTAAGGTCAACACGCCGCGTTTAATCCTCTTTGTCGGAATTATGCTCACGTTCACAGCCGCATATTCCATCCATCACGAGATTACCAGGGGAAGCATCCTCTTAACCGATGAAATAATAGCAGGCGAGAATGTGGCAATCTGCCCTATCATCATTCCTTTCGTTGTTCCGGCTCTCGTCTTCAGGGGGAAATGATCTTTCCTGCCAGCGTGCAGACGCTTATCGGGATTGGTCTCTTCTGACTTGGTTTCGCGCTGCTCTTTGGACGGGGCTGGTGTAGCTGGCTCTGCTTCTTTGGCGGGGTTAAAGGGGGGCGAATTAACACATAGTATGCGGGTGATTTGTGAACTGGCACTGGGTCGCTTGGCTGCGTATCTGATTGTTGGAGCGGCGATGATAATCATGTCCGACCTCCTAATCATCTACGCAACAGCCGGAATGCAAAATAGACCTCCCGTACATCTGCAACCGGTTGAGGGTGCGGAGTCCCCGATTTCCGTGTCTCTTTGGCTTTCTCACCGGCATTAACATCGGTCCACCATTTCTGCTGGCGGTTTCTTCGCGGGAACGTCAGCCTACCTTATCCTGCTGCTGCCACTCGGTTATCGGGGGCGGTGGCAGAACATGGCGTCAGATCGCACTGATTGTTGCGCTGCTTTCAGGCGTCTTCTTCCTCCTGATGGGCATAGCCCGATTCATGGCGCTCTGACTCGGATTATCCGGAATAAATTAAACAGTCCCCATGTTAGTTGACAAGCATCATCCAATTGTCGCGTACTCAAACTTCATCAATCAGCCCCACGCGGGCATTTCTGACATGTACTCTCTCGCCGCGTCCTTTGCGGTTGTTCGATCCATCTTACGCGTCATCATCATGAAGCCTATCATCCCTTCGAGGACCTCATCATAGCTCTTAAGACTCCCATCCGGCGTTGTGCAGTGTGCGCAGAACGTATTAGCGGTCGATCCTCCGCCGAAATCTTCTATTGCCACCATCGGCATGCCGCAGCTCATGCATTTCCTGGCATTTTTGGAGGGTTGGTTGAATGTCAGTTTGTATCCGTTGACATCCTCAACTGTGAAGTCCCTGATCCCAAATGGTTCATCCTTGATCTCGACTGCGATTGCGACATTCTTACGCTTCAACTCATCGTAATACTCGTCGATGTCGGTGTCGATATTCAGATACAGGTTCACACCAACACCAAGCGACTCATCGCTTCCGATACCGATGTTTTCCGCCAGATCAAACATCAGGGACATTTCGTCCTTCGTTAGGCTGGCATACTGCGGGTTGTCTGCGTCAGGGAAAGCCATGTCAATCTCAAATCCGAGAGAATTTCTGTAGAATTCAATCGTATCCAGCATATTCCTTACAGAAAGTAGTGGAGATATCACACCCATTTATATTCACCAATCGATTTCATGGACTGTTGGGGATAATAAATCTGTTGGGTCGGTGGGAATTGTGCGATGATTTGTGATGGTCAGTCGGATGTACAACAGCACGAAAAATGTGGAGAAATTGGATCAACAGTACTTTTCGCGTCTCTCTTGCCTTTCCCGTTAAATTGGAAAGAGAACGAGAAAGACGCAAGGATGCGAGTGGCGTAAAGGTTGAATAAACCTCTTGGTTGGCTATCATGTTGCATGTGCCCCGGTCTTGTGTATATGGTCAAATTGGCAATTACAAAAATCACAATTTATGCCGTGTGCTTGAGTATAACAAGTTCCCCGATTGCATAACCCGGGGAACGCTGCAAACGTTTATGCAGCCCCGCACCGCTAAAGAAAGACCATGTTCGAAGTCATTCCAGCCGTTGACCTGAAGGGCGGCAGATGCGTGCAACTGGTGCAGGGAAATCCCGAGAACGAACTCATCTCACTCCCGGACCCCACCATGATTGCGCGTGATTGGGAGGATCAGGGCGCAAAGACCCTCCATCTGATCGATCTCGACGGCGCGATCCGTGGAAAGCGGCAGAACGCTGGAATTGTAGAGAAGATATGCGAGGAGTGTGATTCCGAGATTCAGGTGGGCGGCGGCGTCCGGTCGATGGATGATGTCGAGAGCCTCCTTGGATTTGGCGTGGATCGCGTGATTGTCAGCACCGCAGCGCTCCAAAACCCCGAATTCGTCCGGGAACTATCCGACCGGTTCGGAGGCGAGCACATCATGATCGCTCTTGATTCTGCGGGCGGGGAAGTCATAATCGAGGGATGGACACGCGGATCAGGGGTCAGATCGGTTGATATCGGAAGGAAATTTGAAGAACTCGGCGCAGGCAGCATACTCTTCACAGACATCGATAAGGAGGGTTTGCTTTGCGGAATTGCGGCAAATACCACCGCAGAACTGGTGCAGTCGGTAGGAATACCAGTGATCGCATCCGGCGGCATCACCACAACGTCTGATATCGCCGCAAGCAGGGACGCCGGAGCTGCTGGCGTAGTCATCGGAAGTGCGCTATATCTGGGGCGATTCACGCTGCAAGAGGCGATGGATACGTGGCTGCTGTGAATGTGCTCGGGTAACGGGTGGCAAACAGATAAGCAACAATCAGTGTAATTTGTGTAGATCAGTGGCTGATAAGGGGTTTTTCGCCTCAGATAAACAACATGCCTTAAGACAACCCAATGTGCCCGGAACATGATAAAAAGACTCATGGTCCGGGGAAAATCATAACAACAGGGGGGGGAGAGAAGATGAATACCATTATTAAGGAAACAAGCATCTGCCGCATCCACGAGGGAAGACCGATCCAATTTCCTTTCTTCAGACTTTGTGGGGGCGTAACTCTTACGAAGGAGTACCTAATTCTAACACCGGTCAGAAGAACGCTGAAATGTCATTTCGTTCGGTTACTGGTACTTGTATGCCTGTGCACGATCTTAGTATACCTCTTGCCAACTGTTTCGCGATTGATTTTACTACTTCTCACGATAGTCGTTGTGACACCAGTGCATAACAAAGTATCATTGTTGAACCTGAGAAAACGGATGGAGAATACGGAGACGATGGCAAATGGAGAGGATTGTTTGATGATACCAGTGCATTCCATAAAAAAGTGGATATAGGTAGTGTGGCAGCCTGGAATTACATCCGCGTTTCTTATGACGTTGGAAGAGGGTTATGTAATGATGTATCGTTTGTAGTTCTTTTAAGCGTCGGAATAGCTCTCAAGAAAACTCAATGGGCGTATGCGGAGGCAATCAAAGAAGCCATGATTTCAGCGGGGGACGAGAAATAAGAGTCTTTGATCAAACTTTGAGACTCTTTAATTTATTCCGGTCGGTTGAAAAGCATGATGCCAATCCTGCAAACAGTGGTACGATAGGACTTCCGAAATCAGTGTTGATCTGTGGTAAATAAAACTTTTAGCCACAGATTAACACTGATTTAACAGATTAACGATGTAAATAACTTTTCAGATCGATAGTGCTCCAGTCTGGCAGTTGTGCTTACATAAGACAACCCAGGGTAGCCAGAAAATGATAACAAATCTCGTGTTTTAAGTACCTGTGTAGTTACGGTCATTCAATCAATTCGTCCGCAATCCCCACCATATTCCAAAACTCCGCCTCATCCGCCTCAGATTTTGCAAATTCGACGAGCTCGCATCGGTTGAGACATTTTCTTACACTTCGAACGTCCCGATACTCATTTTCCAGCAAACGCACGGTCTCTGTTCCGGTCAATTCCCTGTTGGCTCCGAATTTATGCGAAAAATAGAATCTCAGTGCTTCTGACACTTTTGCGTACGCCTCTTTCCCCTCACCGCGCTCGAAGAGACCCCGCGCTTCTCTGATCATCCCTCCGGAGATTGCAACATAATCGATCTCTACGTTTGCGGGTTTTTCCACTGGTTGTGCAGGTGGTACGGCGGCTTTATTCAAATAGTTCCGATAAACAAACCAGCCGGCAACACACGCGGCACATATAACCAGAGCGATCATTAGAATCTGCAACATGTCCCGCACCCGCCCGGATTCGCCGACGATTGCGACGTTCTCAATTGTCCCATTAATATAATCCGCGCAAATCTCCCGCTTCTCGCAGTCTTCGCCCACATAAAGGACTGTTACTTGCGTGTGATTCTGCGAGAGCTGATCAAACGCAGCAGCACCCATCTCAAATCCACTCTCATTCAGCACATAATCCAGCCGCTGAAACTCGGGATTCTGCTCCAGTGCATCCATGATCGCGCTCTCATCCTCGCACGTCTGAGACATTATCTCCTGCATACGCCCGTTCTCCATACTGCCGGCAAGGCGTGCCGTTTCACCATCTGGTTTCTGATATCCAAGCTCGAAGTCCCCGGTGTTGTTTGAGACCGGATTTACGGATGCATTCGTGAGATTATAACCTTTATTCAGCAATTCCTGATGTTTTTCCTGGAACTCAGGGTCTTCTGCGATATGTTTTTTAAATTCATCCCCCATCTGCTGCTGTTTCTGCATCTCTCGCTGCATTTCCTCTTTGATTGCACCAGTATTCTGGTTTAGTTGGTTATTCTGGACCCGATCCCCGGGATCGCCCTCCTGTTGATTTTGCTGGCTTTGCTGCCCCATCCCTCCGGTTCCTGCCGAACCTCCGATCTGAACACTCATCGAGCTTCCCGAACTATAGGATGTCGAGTGTATGCTCTGCCCGCCGCACTCATAGATCGTTGTTATGCCCTGCGCCTGCCCCTGCACTGCTGTGCCATTGACTGTGATATCAAGGGCGTTTGAGGTCACGGTCCCCTCCTTTCCGGTTTCGGGACTATTGTATGTGATCGTTGCCGGTTCGAGTGTGTAGCTTCCGGGCGCGTACGGCTTGATTGGCTCGTAAGCGAGCGTCGTTTCTCTCTGATTAGGGAGAGTTCGCTCGAGGCACTGGATATCGAGTCCGTTGTTCCCAAACACGTTCTTATCGATGAGTTGTATGGTGATTTCGGTTCCGAACGGGTTTGTGAACCTGAGCAGGATCGTCACATCATCTCCAACCTGAATATCGGTGTTCTCGACGGTCTTCTCAACAGTTAGGCTCTCTGCAGCGACGCATGGCATGATCGCAGCCATGCCAATAACTATAACTACAACCATTGTTACCAGTGCCAACAGCGTTCGCCCTCGTCTCATTACAATTCACCCATACAATCTCACACAATTATCCTGTACTTCCCATAAATCACATACAGATAAACGATAAGCACAACAAGCGCAGCCGCGAAGAACCAGTCCTTGATGCTCGTCTCTTCCCGGACGCGCTCGATATTCTGACTGATATTTGCGTATATCTCATCCAACGTGCTGTCGTCGACTGATTTGTAGTATTGCCCTCCGGTCTCTGTTGCGATCGCTTTTAGGGTCGCCCCATCGAGTTCTGCGTACTGCGGATGCCCGAAAAAGTCATAACCAAGAACCACAGGCTCGACAGATCCCATCCCGATCGCATTCACCTGAATATTCAACGACTTCGCAAAGACGACTGCCTCGCCCGGGGTAACGACGCCTGCGTTGTTGACACCGTCGCTTAAAAGGATTACGACCTTCTTCTTGTTCGGTATCGATGTTGCCATATCGATCGCAAGAGCTACCCCATCGCCTATCGCGGTCTTACCTTCTCTCGGTTCGACTGCCTTCAGCTTCTCAAGAGCCTTATCCTTGTACGGAGTCAGATACGCGGCTGTCGTTGCCCCGGACTCAAAGACCACGATTCCGACGTTGTCTTTGGAATCGAGATTCCGGATAAGAATCGCAGCAGATCTCTTTGCAGCCTCAAGCCGGGTCGGAGTGTAATCGTTCGCCTGCATGCTTCCTGAATTGTCGATCACGAGCACCACGTTCACGCCTTCTTTCGCTTGCTTGAGTGGTATGTGCGGATCCGCGAGTCCTGTGATCAAAAGTGTGATTGCAAAGAGCAGAATGTAGAATGGCAGATTCTGACGTAATGAATGTTTTTTACCGGATGCTTCCTTGATCATTTCAAGGTTACTGAATTTAAGCGCAGATACCCGCTTCTTCTTCAGGTGGATCGTGTAGGCGTAATAGATCACAGGTATGATCAGCAGAAGCAGCAGCCTCGCGGGTTCTAAGAATCCAAATCCCATCTTACCGCATCCTCTTCGCTTTCAGCCTGAAAAACCGCCGCAGCGGAATCTCAAAGGGCTGATCAGTCCTTATGTTAATCATATCCACCTTTAGCCGCTTCATCTTCTCTGAGAGCAGCTTATTTCTCTTGTCCATGATCTCGACATAATTCTGTCTGAACCTCTCGTCGGATGTATCGACCAGAAACTGCTCGCCGGTCTCGCCATCTTCCATCATCACATACCCGATATCCGGAATATCAGACTCCCTCACGTCACTTACGTTGATCAATATCACCTCATGCCTGTTTTTCAGAATCCCGAGGCTCTTCTCGAAATCTTCTGTAAAAAAATCCGATATGATGAACATAATGCTCCGCCTCTTCGCAACATTTGATATATACCTGATACAGTTGTTGAGATCAGTCGTCTTCTTCTCGGGCTCGAAATAGATCATCTCCCGCAGCAGTTTGAAGAGGTGCGACCCCCCCTTTCTCGGAGGTATAAACTCCTCAACCTCGCTTGTGCAGAGAAACATCCCGACGCTGTCGTTGTTTGCAAGCGCTGAAAAGATGAGCGATGCCGCGATCTCAACTCCGTAATCCCGCTTTCGCCACTCAGAACCAAATTCGTTGCTTGCTGACACGTCAAGAATGATGTAGACGGTTAAATCTCGCTCTTCTATGAATTCTTTCACAAACGGCGCGTTCATTCGTGCAGTCACGTTCCAATCAATCGCACGGATGTCATCACCTGCGATATACTCCCGAATATCCGAAAATTCGATCCCCCTGCCCTTGAAGACCGAGTGATAGTATCCTGCTATGATGCCATCTACCATCCGCTGAGTCTTAATCTCAAGCTTCCGTACGTTTTTTATGACCTCTCGCACCCGTTCCGGCATGATTTTCCCTCAACGTCCTCTAAACACACCGCCGATTCACACTCATGGCGATCTGATCTTCTTGAGTATCGTTTCGATGATCTGGTCAGTTGTAACCTCGCGAGCCTCTGCCTCGTAGCTCAGAAGTATCCTGTGGCGGAGAACATCAGCAGCGATCGATTTAACGTCCTCCGGAATCACGTATCCCCGTCCATTCATGATCGCGTGAGCTTTCCCTGCGAGGATCAAGTATATCGACGCTCTCGGAGATACCCCGTACTCGATCAGATCCCCGAGGTCAAGGTCGTAATCAGCCGGGTGCCTCGTCGCATCAACGATGTCGGTCACGTAGTCCTCGATCGTCTCGTCTGCGTAGACCTCCCTGTTGAACTGCTGAATCTCCATAATCCGGCTTTCCGAAATCATCCGCTTAACATCATAATGCGCACCCCCGGTCATCCGCCGGATGATGATCTTCTCCTCGGCTTTTGATGGATAGTCAATCAAGATCTTGAAGATGAACCTGTCGATCTGCGCTTCGGGCAGCCTGTAGGTCCCCTCGGTTTCAAGCGGGTTCTGGGTCGCAAGCACCAGAAACGGAGCGTTGAGAATGTACGTATTGCCACCTATCGTGACCTGCCGCTCCTGCATCGCCTCAAGAAGCGCGGACTGCACCTTTGGTGGAGCGCGGTTGATCTCGTCAGCCAGAATGAAATTATGGAATATCGGACCTTTCTGTGTCGTAAACGACGTGGTTTTCGGTTCGTAAATCTTTGTTCCAACGATATCCGCGGGCAGGAGGTCGGGCGTGAACTGAATCCGGCAGAATTCCGTGTCAAGTGCATCAGAGAGCGTCTTTACCATAAGCGTCTTTGCAAGCCCCGGAACCCCCTCCAGGAGGACATGTCCATTAGCAATCAAGGAAATCATCAACCGATCCAGAACACCGGTCTGTCCGACGATCACTTGCTTAATTTCATCCAAAATTTTGTTTATCTCTCCGGAATACTCCTGTGCCTTTGCGTTAAGTTCTTGTATGTTTTTATCCGTTTCAATCACCTGATGTTCTGTAGATTGGCGTTAACATTGGTATTATTACGTGGATAACAACTTAAATATTTGGTCGGGTTTGGGGTTGCCACATTGTGTGGGGTCGGCTCGAAACCCCGGTTTTCCGGATATCTAAAACCCGAAGCATTCGGCACCGGATTCTGATTGACAACACCTTCAAAACCACGCCAGCACCAGGTGGCGTGGCAGCCACCTTATGTTCAAACTTCACCACCATCAAAGCTTCACAAATCCGAGATCCAACACCAGCGATAAGATGATGGCTATTACGGAAAATGCAAAGATGACCAGATAATTCAAGCGTTCCTTGGATACCGTGAGACTCCACAGGATGTAATTGAGCCCCTTGAAATCCTTCTCGGTCAGGGGTTCCTGCGCCTGTATCTTTCCGAGGAGATTTAAGTCTTTTATCACACCAAACCTGCGTTTGGCGATGTGGTGCCTGTGAGCGAAGAACCATATATACCCGATGATTCCGAGGTACCAGAGCACCCGTGCAAGGAGGTCGCTGTAATGGTCGGCAATTAGTATCACTCGAAGCAGGGTCGCCGAGATGAGCCCTACCACGAAATATAGTTTGATGGTGACCATGCTGTATCCATCAGGGATGCGGACATCGGCAGAATCGGACTTGAACTCTTTCATGGGAACTTGTGTATGCGTTGATGCGCATTAAATATTTAGTGTTGCAACAGTTTTACTGTATAGCTATGTTGATGGCGGTGGCAGCCCCCCTTCACATCGCCCGTCGCACCCGCGCCCGGATGCGAGGGCAAAAGCGTTTGACACTAACTTCACCATATCTGGCTCTTTTCAGTCTCTGCGAATGCCGGACGCATTCTTGCTCACAATAGATCATCTTATATCTCTGTTTCCTGTAGCATCGATGATACAGGGATCGCATCGATCCTGCATCGATCCGTATTCGGCAAAGGGACACTTAATTGCCGCGTTCTGCCAATATTACCGTGTGATATCAATGTGCACCAAAACAACAATCAGACCAATCATCCTGCAGGAACTGGTCGCGCTCACGAAAACCCGGTGGGCATGGGCTTGCGCAATCAGAGAAGCCATGATCGCAGCAGGGGGTGGGAAATGATGAGCGAAATCAGAGAGGCGGGTCAAAACGCCCGCCACACCAGCAGCATCAGCACCAGCACCAGCACCCGGATGCCGGATTTCGCCTACGGGATAGTTTCCCTGATGCATGACAACCCCATTCTCCCGATCTTCAGGAGTCCGGAGAAGCTGCTTGGGGCAGCCGGACTTGGGGCAGGACAGAGCGTGCTTGAGGTGGGGTGCGGTCCCGGATTCTTCACGATCCCTGCGGCAAAGGTTGTGGGGGAGGCAGGCACAATCTACGCGGTGGATGTGCATCCGGCTGCAATTGCAAGAGTCAAAGAGAGACTCGAGAGTGGCGGGATACGGAATGTGACACCAATCTTGTCGAATGCGTCTGACACCGGGCTGCCGGACCAGAACGTTGACCTTGCCTTCGTCTTCGGTCCTCTCCACATCGCCGGCGGAATCGAGGATGTGATATCTGAGATATATCAGGTCTTGAAGCCGGATGGTGTGCTCTCGTTTGAGAAGATGAGGGGACCTGAGAAGAGGTTGATTGAGGCGGCAGAAGCGGGAGGATTTGTCCATTCAGAGAGCCGGGGACGGATATTCCAGTTCACAAAAGGCGTTATAGGTGGAAGTAACCATGGATAAACCAGAACCAGACCTTAATTTTAGGATCATGTCTCTCGCCTTTGGGCTTCGGGACACTTTCCTGCCACGCAAGAAGATTCTTGATGAGGTCGAGATAAGACCCGGATTCTCTGTGCTCGACTACGGCTGCGGATCCGGGAGCTACATAACCGCTGCCGCAGGGCGGGTGGGTGACTCCGGGCGGATTTATGCGCTTGACATCCATCCGCTTGCAATCAAGCGTGCCCGAAGGATCGCATCGCGGAACCACCTTGCGAATGTCGAGACGATTCAGTCCGATTGTGCGACCGGACTATCCGACGATAGCGTTGATGTGGCTCTGCTCTACGACGTGTTTCACAAGTTGAGCGATCCGGGCAGCGTGCTCGCTGAGTTGCACCGGGTGCTTGCGCCGGAGGGGGTTCTGTCGTTCAGCGACCACCATCTGGGGGCGGATGAGATTATGGCACGGGTGACCGGTAAAGGGCTATTCGGGCTTGCAGAGAAGGGCAAGAAGACGTACAGTTTCTCGATTGTGTGAGTGAGAGAGAGAGAGAGTGAGCGAGCGAGACCCCCAAACCCGGTCAGCGCCAGAAGTCCGACCGGAAGCATTGTTCCGGACAGTGTTAGCACTGGAGCTGGTATGGGGTCTGCCGGTGGTTGATCCGGTGTTGGGATTGGTTCGGGATCTACACAGACCCCAGTTGTGTGCAAAAGAGAAAAAATAACAGCTTTCGGTGATCCTCTGAGTCCTCTGCGGTTTAATCTTCCTTACCATGACCGGGGGGGCGGTCACATTGTGACAGTCTCTAATAACCCATAAGCGTTTATAGAAGTACCCCGATTCATAAGACGCAGCGGCGCCCCCATAATCAACGTAAGGCAATTGAACATATATTGTAATTCTAACATTGCTCAATTAGTCGCCTCACCAAACAACATCGTGACGCGCCCAAGTGTCCACGATGAATTTTGTAGAAGTGTCATTTGTGCAACCTGCAAATACGGGCGTTGCATCATCGATACAGAGGTTGATCAGGTACACCCAATCAGGGAAAAGCCACGACCCCGGTGAGAACCCACGGAAATCCATACCTGTAATTTGCGGATGATCAGTAAATGCGGCATAATTCGATAACCGGGTGAATTAGAGCGTCAAACTGCGATCGAACGGATACCAGGGAGGTATAATAATGAAAACATTAAGAAAATTGTGGCAGGTAACCATGCTACTACTGGCTGTATTGCCGGGAATGGCTCGTACCACAATGACGAACACAGATCAGAGACTCAAGCAAAGAAAGTCTGGAGTGCCTCTGGCGCTATTACTGGTAGTAAGCGTGCTTGTTGCACTGTTTGTGACGACATCAGGAGTGTTAGCTGACAATGGAGACTTTAGCATCGACTTTGTTGCAGCAGCGCCTCATTCATACGACCACCGGACTGGTGGCGGCGCCTTTGATAACCGCACAATCGGCGTGGACCATGACGTTGTTAAGTCGCTGGAGGGTGGCGATTTCTCATGTGGCGATATCGTAACGTACTTCGTCGAAGTTACGGTGGATGATGTCCAAACAGCAGACACTGACGCCCCACAAACCATCGAGATGGATTTTTCATTCCTGGCTGACACCACCGGTCAATCAGGTGTAGCCATTGGCGACATCGTGCTCGTCCAGGTGAACTACGGCGAAATTAAGGACCTGATCGCTGGCGAGAACAGCGTTGACGACGGTATCATCGATGATGGTGGCAGTACAGCCACACTCACATATAAGCACCTCGCCGGATCGTTATTCACGCCAAAATCTGAGTTGCACGGTACTGTTAAGCTTGACGATCTTGAAAGAGCAGAGCAGGTAGTGGTCCGGATCGATGTGGAGTTGTTCTGTGATCCGGGCATAACCAAAAAACCCACCGGCAATCTGCAAGCAGCACTGACCGATACACGGCTGACCTTTGTTAATGGTACTGAACCCGTGGATCCGCCAGAAGCCATTCCAAGTGGCAAACAGACCATCCCCTTCAAAATCAAACATATCCACAACATCTGCGCCCCTGAGCTAAATATCGAGAAGACCGTGACTACCGCAAGCGGTTCATGTCCCGGTTCAGAAACCCTCACCATTACTGCAGGGGATACTGTGAAGTACTGCTATGTGATCACCAATCCCGGTAGCTGTGCCCCCCTATATAATGTGGAGGTTGTCGATGACAACGGCACGGACAGTACTGGCGACGATTTCACGGTCACAATTAGTACAGGACTATCGGATGAAGATAATGATGGATTCGATGATGACCTATTGGCAGGTGGCACTGCCACTGGCGAGGTGACAGTCACTCTAAACAAAGCGGGTACGGTCACCAACATCGCTACAGCGACAGGTGACGATTCTATTATCAAACCGACCCCGCTGGAGGATTCTGATTCCGCCACGGTGATTGTAATGGTGCCCCCCACACCCTCACACCCCGTCATTGAAGTGACTAAAACTGCGGATCCCGCCTCCGTGCCAGAAACCGGCGGTAATGTTGAATTCAGTATCAAAGTGATCAATAACGGTCTTGAAAACGTAACCATCGACTCGCTGTCTGATACCGACTTTGATCTGAGTGTGCGATGCCCGGATGCACAAGGCACGCTACTTCAACCAGGCGAGACCTACACCTGCAAGTTCACCGAGTATATCTCAGGCAATACGGGCGAGAATCATGTAAATGAGGTGACTGTGGTTGCATCGGACGATGATGGTGACACCGCTACTGATTCGGACATGGCGACCGTTGAGTTCACACCCACTCCGCCAGTTGCACCCATACCAACGCCACCCATTGCACCTACATTAGTTCCAACTATGACTTCGACTGGAACTGTATTGCTCACCGGGTTGCTCGGTTTAATTGGTGCCGGTGTGATCATGAGGAGGAGCTAACTCCTCTCTTTTTTTTATGGTACATGTACTATATTGTCCAGTGGGGTTGTCACATTATGTGGTGTTGGGGTCACATCCTCGTCGGTGATGCGGTTGGATAACTCCAAATATAGTATGAAATCTCCTGAATGAATCTCGTTCTTGGGCAGATAACATTTAATCTGTGTCCATCGGTGAGATCTGTGGCTAATAAAAGCTTTTAGCCACAGATGAACACTGATTTCACAGATTTTACCTAACAACCCACTTGCACAGATTCGTGAAATCTCATGTAACCCCGGATGGCGTGACAGCCCTCACCCAATCACTCTGCGCACCAGCTCCATTTACAAAAAAAGTATATCGCCAGCACCCCCGGAAGGGCAGTTTTTACCAGATTTTTTGTGAAAAAATCGTTTTCACTATGTGATTTGGTTTGGATGTGCTGTTGCAATCGGCTTTGGGGTGAAATTCACATAATGCCACCGCCAGCAGGGCATGGCATTAAGAGAACCACCAATTGGCAGTAGAGTTTGATTTGCTTATATCTCAACTTTTAAAACCCAAAAAAACAGCCGTAACCACCAGATTACCCCCGACATCGACTGAAATAGCCAAGCCAACCGTACCATGTCCGGCTCTTCGGTCTCGTGAATACCCGGACACGTTCTTGCTCATAGTATGCCGGATTGTACATATCCATCCCCTGTAGCATCGATGATACAGGGATTGCATTGATCCTGCGTCGACCCGCATCTCGCGGAGGGATACTTAATTGCCGCGTTCTGCCGATAGTAACCTATGGTATCAATGTACAACAAAACAACAATCAGACCGATTATCCGGCAGGGGATGGTCGCACTCATAGCAATCATGGCGATCGCAATCGCTGCCTCACCAGCCTCCTGCGCTGCCCATCACAGCGGGGACAACGCTGATCTCATAATCACTGTAAACGAACTCTCACCACAGCCGGTTGAGCCGGGACGTGACCTTGTCCTCGCGGTCACAATCGACAACCGCGGCGGAGGTGTTGCAAACAGCATTGTGCTCACAATCATGCCCGATTCGCCGATCATCCTCAAGAACGAGAACGATCGAATTATGCGATTCGAGAAGATCATCGGA
>CBDUQO010000016.1:0-18382 GCA_965369365.1 uncultured Methanosarcinales archaeon | reverse complement strand
TTCGCGCGATGTGCCGGATGATACTTTTCGATCATCTCATTATCGATCCGCGTCAACTGAGCCTCCGGAAGCTCCGCGAGCAGATCCCACCCAACCTCAAGTGTCGTCTCGATGTCCCGGTCCTCCTCCTTGCCCTGCCGCACGAACTGGTCCTCAAACATGTCAGCAAACTCAAGGAACTTTCGATCACGTTCAGAAAGCGCGTCCTTCCCGACAATCGCAACAAGACCTCTGAGATCGCTTCCTTCGGCGTAACCTGCATACATTTGATCAGATACCGCCTTGTGATCTTCCCTTGTCTGCTTTTCTCCGATTCCGGAGTTCATCAGCCGTGAAAGCGATGGCAACACATTGATTGGTGGATAAATCCCTTTTCTGTGCAGATCTCGTGAGACCACTATCTGTCCTTCGGTGATGTAGCCACTCAGGTCGGGTATCGGGTGTGTGATGTCGTCACCCGGCATAGAGAGGATCGGAAACTGCGTAACAGATCCTTTTCTTCCCTTGATGACACCAGCACGCTCATAGATCATTGAAAGATCGGTGTACATGTATCCGGGGTAGCCCCGCCTACCTGGAACCTCTTCTCTTGCAGCGCCCATCTGCCTGAGAGCCTCGGCATAGTTTGTCATGTCTGTCAGGATCACGAGCACATGCATGTCGTGCTCATAAGCAAGATACTCGGCTGCCGTGAGCGCAAGTCTTGGTGTGATCAGCCGCTCAACAGCCGGGTCGTCTGCGAGATTTAGGAAGATAACCGCCCGCTCAAGAGCACCGGTTCGCTCGAAGTCGTGCATGAACGTCTGCGCCTCCTCGTTTGTGATGCCCATCCCTGCAAAGACCACAGCAAATGCTTCCTCGCTTCCGGGCACCTTCGCCTGTCTTGCGATCTGAAGGGCGATCTCGTTGTGCGGTAGTCCTGATCCTGAGAAGATCGGTAGTTTCTGCCCGCGGACAAGTGTGTTCATGCCGTCGATTGTGGAGATGCCGGTCTGGATGAAATCGGCGGGTGGTTGCCTCGCATACGGGTTCATGGCAGCGCCGTTGATGTCGAGATGGTCGTCAGCCACGATTTTTGGTCCGCCGTCGAGTGGGTCCCCGGATCCTGAGAGGATTCTTCCGAGCAGGTCGATTGATACCGGGAGTTTGATTGTTTCGCCGGTGAATCTGACCCCGCATTCCCGGTTTAATCCACCGGTTCCCTCGAAAATCTGAACTACGACGATGTCCTTCGATGTGTCAAGAACCTGACCTCGTTTGGTGGTGCCGTCCTCAAGTTTGATGTAAACAAGTTCGTTGTAGCCGATTGGCTCGGTCTTCTCAACAAAGATTAGCGGTCCTGAAACCTCGGTGATTGTCTTGTATTCCTTCATGCTACCTACCTCCGCAACTCCTCAAACTCGTCATCCATCGCAGAAAGAACAGTCTTCAGCGCTTGTTCAAACTCTGCCTCAAACTTGACCTTTGCAAGAGTGTCCTTCGATTCCACAGCAAGGATGCTTTCGAGAGGGATTCCACTTTCAAGAGCAGTGATTGCAAGATCGGAGTACTTCATGATCGCGCTCATTAATTTATACTGCTTTTCCATTGTGCAAAACGTGTCAACGTCATGGAATGCGTTCTGTTGCAGGAAGTACTCCCGGATCATGCGTGCAACCTCCATTGTCAGCTGCTGATCCTCCGGAAGTGCATCCGAACCAACGAGCTGCACGATTTCCTGGAGTTCGGACTCTTTCTGGAGAATTTCCATCGCATCTCTGCGCATTCCCGACCATTCGGTAGATACGTGCTCATCATACCAGTCTGATAGTGCGTCGGTGTATAAACTGTAGCTTTCAAGCCAGTTGATCGACGGGAAATGTCTGCGCTGTGACAGCTTCGCATCAAGCGCCCAGAAGACCTTCACGATGCGGAGCGTGTTCTGGGTCACCGGTTCTGAGAAGTCGCCACCCGGCGGGGATACCGCGCCGATTACAGTGACAGATCCTGCGTGACCGGATAACGTGTCCACCCTTCCTGCACGTTCATAGAACTCCGAGAGCCGCGCCGAAAGGTATGCAGGATATCCTTCCTCACCCGGCATCTCCTCAAGTCGCGATGATATCTCACGCATTGCTTCAGCCCATCTCGATGTTGAGTCTGCCATCAGCGAGACATCATAGCCCATGTCCCGGTAATACTCGGCAATCGTGATTCCTGTGTACACCGACGCCTCTCTTGCCGCAACAGGCATGTTTGATGTGTTTGCAATGAGAACGGTTCGTTCCATCAGCGGTCTGCCGGTCTTTGGATCTTCAAGTTCCGGAAACTCGTTTAGAACATCCGCCATCTCGTTCCCTCGCTCGCCACATCCGATATAGACCACAATCTCGGTATCACTCCATTTTGCAAGCTGCTGCTGTGTTACGGTCTTTCCACTCCCGAAAGGTCCTGGAATCGCCGCAGTACCGCCCTTTGCAACCGGAAAGAGTCCGTCAAGGATCCGTTGTCCGGTGATTAGTGGCACATTAGGCATCAGTTTCTTGCTAACCGGTCTTGGCACACGGACTGGCCATTTCTGCATCAGCGAGAGTTCGGTTCCATCTGTAAGCCGGCATACGCACTCAGCCACTGTGAACGATCCTTTTTCGATCGTGTCAACGACGCCGGACATATTCGGCGGAACCATGATCCTGTGCTCGATGTTATGAGTCTCCTGAACCGTTCCGATGATGTCGCCACCTGTGACGCTGGTGCCCTTGGTAACAGTCGGCACAAACTCCCACTTCTTATCCCGGTCAAGCCCCGTCGCAGTAACACCGCGCTCAATGAAATCGCTCTTCATCATCTCCATGAGTACCGGAAGCGGGCGCTGGATACCGTCGTAGATGCTCTTAAGGAGCCCTGGTCCCAGCTCGACTGAGAGTGGCATGTTCGTATTCTCAACCGGTTCTCCCGGCGCGATGCCTGACGTATCCTCATACACCTGTATGGTCGATTTGTCGCCCTTGATACCGATTACCTCACCCATGAGCCCTTCTTTACCGATCTTGACAACATCATACATCTTTGTGGGCACATCGATGACCGTCACGACCGGTCCTGCCACCCGATATATCGTTCCTTTTATTTCCAAAGATCAACACCTACCGCTTTCTTGATTTTTTCTCTTAACTGAGTCGTCTCGCCGCCCCCGACCAGAACCACCGTCGGCTCGATCGATTCATCGAGCTTTGACTGCAGCGCCTCCGGAAGAAGCGAGATATCATCGTTATGCATGATCAGTATTCCTACATCGGGATCTTCGAGTACCTGATGCACTGTCGAATTTATAGACCCCTCGTCGACTTCGTGCGTCTTTCTTATACCTGCAAGCCTGAATCCAAGCGTAAAATCACCGCGTCCAATTACTGCGAGTTCCATTGCATCACCAATTATTGATATATTCTAAACGTACTAATAGGATAATTGTAGCCAAACCGCTCATACAAATAGAATTCGCCTCTTGCTATTGGTTTTGTGTATTTCTTGGCTCACGGTCTCAAATGTGTCGGTAAAGTACTTAAACATTGTTTTGGCGTGGGATGTCACATTGTGTGGGGTCCGCTCAAAACTCAGGTTTTCCGGATATCCAAAACCCGGGAGCAGTCAGCACCGGACTTGAATCGACAACGCATTCAAAACCACGCTAACACTGGATGGTTGCATGTATGAGCAAAAGAAAAGTGAAACTTCGGAAGCATTCGAACGCTGACGCATTATTAGAGCCGCGTTCGCACGGGTTTTGAGAGAATACCGGATCAGCGGGTAGGTGATATTGAGATTCCCTTAGCTGATGCACTTATGTCAGCTTTTACCATGTTTTCCCTTAAGGATCCTTCTTTACTTGCTTTTGGAGCGCGGCGATTCGAAGCTAACGGATGACTAAAAGTTCGATTAATAAGATCAAGAGTGTAGGGCAGGCGACTGAGCGGGAATTGCTGAAGATACGTGAGTGGTTTTTTGTGCATGATGCCAGTGGCTGCTGCCATCTTCGAGAAATCATTAATACCCGCGGCATCACCCATAAATATAGATGACCCATCACCGTGCGATCGTTTTCGACTCATCCGGCACACTGATGCGGATGTACCGGGTGGCAAAGAACACCGGAACCGGGGAAGAGCTTCATAGCATAGCATCCATAAGGCTCGTTAATGAGTCTCAGGCGCTCGTTGCCATTGATCTATCGCCGGGCAAGCTTATTAACTGTCCGCCGGACCAGAGCATTCATCATTTTCTTGCAGAGCACGATATCGATATAAACATCGGCTGCGCGAGCGAGAGTATCACGACCGATGATGTCAGGCGCGTCATGCTGGACACAGACCCTGGCAATGTGCATGTTTCGGATCTCCAGGAGGTTGTGTTGGCGGTTCGGAAAAGATGCAAGAACGCTTTTTACAGCGGAACCGGGTTTATCATCGATGTTCCCACGGGAACAATTCCGTACGTGATCTGCACTGCCGGGAAACTGTTTTCCGGTGCGGAGGATACGGCATCACGGCTTACAGAGTGCGCTGATCTCTACATCGCGTCCGGGGATAGTATGAGAAATCTGTCAACGCTTGCCAGGCATCTGGGCATTCCACAGGAAAACGTGGTTCCTGTTGCAACTCCTGCGGTGAAGGAACGTCTGATACTGAATCTAAAAAACACCCACGAACACGTGGTTATGGTTGGCGATGAGATCAACGACCTCCGTGCGCTCAGGGCAGCCGATGTTGGGGTGCTGACGATGCAGCAGCAGCACGACAAACCCCGGAAACTACGTGAGAGTGCGGACAGGATCATCGATAACATATCCGAGCTTCCGCAGGTAATTAAAGAGCTAAAACTGTAAATAGGTGGTTGGAATGCCCTGGAAGAGTTCCAGCGGTAACCGGAAAAGTGGTAAATGATATGGGTGACGAAGAGTATCACTGGAAAGCACAAAAACCATGAAAACAATCGAAGAGATCAACCGGAAGATAAAAGACCACAGCGCCATCGTCCTGACCGCAAAGGAACTCTGCGACCTCATCCGTTCCGGCGAGTCTATCAGCGTGGGTGATGTTGATGTCGTCACCACCGCAACGAGGGGTGTTATGAGCGGGACTCTTGCGATATTATCCATCCCAATTGCAGATCCTGGTGTTTTCTCCCGTGCAGAGCAGGTCTCCTTAAACGGCGTGCCCGCCCACGTGGGTCCATGCCCGAATGAGCATCTTGGCATCGTTGATCTGATTATTCACGGAACCGCGCAGAGGGACGGCAGGTACGGGGGCGGGCATCTTTTCCATGACTTGATCCGGGGCGCAGAGATCGATGTGTCGGTAAAGACCCCTGAAAAGGAGATTATCAGAACTTTGAGCATCGACAGCATCCCTTATGCACGTATGCTCACGACCCGCAGTGCATACCGGAACTACTCCGCATTCGTAAACCCGGGCAAGCAGGCGCCCTCAATCTTCTCTGTTGCTGATTTCGGAGGCGGTTGCAGGGAAGCGGTATTTGGTGGCTGCGGCGAGTTAAATCCGCTCGAAAAAGACCATGGCACCATCGGTACCGGTACAAGGGTGCTGATGAATGGCGCTACAGGTTATGTGATCGGCGAGGGCACGAGAAGCACGCCTGATAGGCGGAATCTCTCCCTGACAGCGGATATGCACAGGATGGACGGGTCATACATTGGAGGGTTCGCAACCTCTGCGGGTACCGATGTCATCAATTCAATCGCAGTACCGATACCGATTCTTGATGCAAAGATCCTGTCTGCCGCGTCCCGGCTCGACAGTGAGATCGAACTACCGGTCATGGACGTCCGGACGAGAAGTACGCTTGGAAAAACCGATTACTCACAAGTCTGGGGGCAGGATCCCGGGGTATCGTTTGACCCGGCAAGATGCGTCCACTGCACTGCCTGTGACGTGAATTGTCCTACTGGCGCATTCGAGGTCGGCGGGGACTGGGGTGGCAGGATCGCTGGCGATCTCTGCTGCAACTGCGGGCACTGTGTGTCTGTATGCAAGGGCGGGGCATTCACCGCTGAGATGGGCACGATCCCCCTGAACGGAAGGACAATTCCAATCATCCTGCGGCATTCGGACCGGAAAGGCGCGATCAAACTTGCAGATGAGCTGAAAAAGCTGATTGAAAGTGGATCATTTCTCCTGACCGAACCTGTCGAGCGGCTTGGTGAACCATGAACCGAAAATGGAGCATCCGGGCTGTACTTCTTTTACTCATCATATCTTCCATCCCGATGCTAGTGTATGCCTCGGATGATGATAATGATACTGTTGTCGAGTTTTTCTACGAAATAGGCTGCAAAAAATGCGAGACAGTTAGACCGATCGTGGAGGATGTTGCTTCCGAACATAATCTCTCGGTTGTGGGGTATGAGATCACTGATCGATCAGGCTTTGAAAGAATGGACAATTATGGAATCAGGGTCGTCCCGGCGGTCGTGATCTCGGGTCAAGTGACCCTTTACTCGGATTGCGACGGGGATCTTGCCCTTCTTGCAGATCTGCTTGATCAGGACATACAGAATATCCCTGCCATGCGAAATCAAACGCAGATCGGAAATTATGCAGACCAGACAAACCAAATAAGTACGACAGACCAACCAGGTCCGGTAAACCAGACTGGGGCACATCAGCCGCTGATCAAGCTATCGGTCCCCACAGTCTTTGTTGCCGGGCTGATCGCAGGATTCAACCCCTGCCTGCTCGCAATACTCGCATTTATCGCATCAATCACGTTATCAGGCGGAGAGGGTGGGCGAAGCGGGAGCCGCCGGATGTTTCGGCTTGTGGTGGTATTCTGTGCCGGCATATTCATCACGTATCTTGTCGCTGGCTTTGGGCTGCTTCATGCGATCGGGCATACCGAAGGTACGCGGGAGACAATCGAAAATATATTGATCGCAATTATCGTATTGCTTGGAATATGGCATATCTATGATGCACACCATGTTAAAAAATATGACAGATCTTCGTTCAAAACATCCGGATCCACGATGCGTTTTATTGAGGATCTAGTCAAAAAGGAGAGTCTGGTTGCGATATTCGTGCTCGGAGTTCTCTTTTCGCTTGTCAAGGCTCCGTGCGTTGGTGCGTTGTACCTCTCGATACTGAACATGCTGATCAAGGATGGCGGTGCATATAGCGTGTTGTATCTCAGCGTGTACAACATCGGGGTGGTCTTTCCCGTGCTCGTTCTCGGGCTTGCGATGACACTTGGGATGCAGCCTGAATCTGTGAATCGGTACAAGGATGAACACCGGAGTTCGATCAGGTTTGTGACTGGAGTATTGCTTCTTGCGATCGCGGTGCTGATGGGCGCAGGCGTGGTGTGAGTGATTGGAGGTTGGGGGTGTATATTGTACCACCGCAACCCCTGGTTCACTCCTCCGGATGCAGATTGTCCATCATCGTCCCGATCCCCTCATCGGTGAGCAGTTCGAGCAGCAGTGAATGTGGTTTACTGCCGTCGATGATGTGTACCTTTGAAACGCCGCCACTAATTGCGCAGACGCCAGCATGGACCTTTGGAATCATTCCCCCACTGATCACACCCTTTTCGATCAAATCGTCTACCTCTGATGCGGATATGTGTGATAAACGAGTATTTTTTACAGAATGGTCGAGAAGCACCCCTGGCACATCGGTCAGCAGAATCAACTTCTTTGCGTGCAGTGCTGCGGCAATATCTCCGGATACGGTGTCTGCATTCAGGTTCAAACTGTTCCCGGCAATATCTACGGCAATCGGTGCAATCACAGGGATATATCCACGCCCTGAAGTGATCATAAGGATCTCGGGATTGATGATCTCAGTCTCGCCAACCCAGCCCAGATCTATCGCATCCTTGACCCCCTCGACGGTTACTGGTGCTTTCTTGCGGGCAAGGATCAGTTTTCCATCTTTTCCAGATAGTCCGACGCCCTTGCCGCCGTATTTGCCGATCATTGAGACTATCTTTGTGTTTACGTTCCCAACGAGCACCATGCGCGTGATCTCAAGGGTTTCTTCATCCGTTATGCGCAAGCCCCCGGCAAATTCGGGTTTCTTGCCGAGACGCGCCATCTTCTCTGATATCTCAGGACCTCCGCCGTGCACGATGATCGGATGAACTCCAATGCACTGCAAGAGGATTACGTCACGGATGATGTCATCGAGGATCGACGGCTCGACGATCGCATTGCCCCCAATCTTGATTACCATGATCGAACCTGTGAACTCCTGGATGTACGGCAGGGCTTCGATCAGAATGTTTGCTCTGGCGATGCTCTGGTTTTGCTGCATGGTTCATTGTGGGCGCTTACAAGTAATAATATGCCGGGAGCATTGAACACCGGTGAGTGTAATCACCCCGCCAAATTTGCGTGACTCATAGTTTGCACCAAAACACATATAATAGACATAAGAAATCCATATACGAATGGACAGACATCCTCTCGTGCAGACATGTATCGATGCATCGATGCATCGGCACATCCGCGTATCCGTGCATCTGCCCCGCACGGCACGATGTGGATGATTTGGATATATGTATAGGTTCGTAAAATGATAATCCGGGTAAAAGCGTTCGCAAGGTTTGGAGAAGTCCTTGGAAAGGAACTCGATCTCGAACTGGACCGTAGAAGTGACATAGATGGTTTGCTTGCCGTGCTATGCGCATCGCGGGACGCATACGACCTGATATTTGATGAATCAGGGACGATCCGTGACCATGTGAATATACTGAAAGGGGGGCGGCATATCAAGTCGCTGGACGGAGTCCGGACCGCGCTTAAAGATGGCGACGTGGTTGCGATATTTCCCCCCGTAGCAGGTGGTTGAATGATTGAAGTTACAGAAGATGATTTTAACATAGGTAATATACTGAACGCTGCGAAACACCCGGATAACGGTGCAATCGTTACGTTTCTGGGCACTGTGCGGGATGATGGAATCAGTGGCATGGAGATAGAAGCGTATACGGATCTTGCCATACAAGAACTCGACAAGATAGAAAAAGAGGCGTTAGAACGGTTCAATATACAGTCTATTGACGTTATCCACCGTACAGGCACACTATCAGTCGGCGACAACATACTACTCATCGTGTGTGGCGCTCCGCACAGGAAGGATGCGTTCGCTGCATGTGAATATATGATAGACGAGCTGAAAGAAAGGGTGCATGTATGGAAGAAAGAGCTACACAAGGACGGAGCTAGCGGAAAATGGGTCGGAGAGGAGACCTGATGAGTGTTCGGCAGTGTTCGACAATCCGCGTGGAAAACGGCGAACTGGCAGAGACGGTTGACGACATCTGTGTCGAGGAAACGTTTCGTCTGTACCTGAACGATGAATTCCTTGTCGAGCTGGTTGCCACACCCCACCAGCTCAAAGAACTGGGCGCCGGTCACATCACCTGCGAAGGGCTGGCATCTGGCAGCACCGGTGTTCCTAAAATTTCCGATGTGTATGTGGTAGGAGATGAGATCCGCGTCTTTACATCGGAGATAAAAGGACCCGGACGATCAGGTTCTGACGTAACCATCAGCAAGGAAGATGTTTTTGATATCATGCGTACAACCACATCTAAAACATGGGAGAAGACTGGAGGAACGCACTGTTCGGTCATTTTCTCTGATAAAAAACTTGTTGCAAAAAGTGAAGATGTGGGAAGGCATAATACCGTCGATAAGGTTGTTGGATATGCTGTCTTGAACAATATAGATCTGTCTGCATGTGTCCTCGGCTGTACTGGCAGGCAGCCGGAAGCGATGGTGTCAAAGGTTGCCAACGCCGGCATCCCGATTGTGGTATCAAGGTCTGCATCGACAGATAAGGGAATTATGGCGGCAGATGTGGCAGGAATTACGCTGATTGGATTTGCAAGGGGAGATAGATTCACAATATACACCTGTGCCCATCGGATGTGCTAAATATGCAAGGAGGGCGCGAACCAGGAAGATACGATCGGCAAATGCCGGTATTCGGAGAAGATGGTCAGGAGATGATCAGGAATGCGAATGTCTTCATCGCGGGCGCGGGCGGGCTTGGTTCCCCGGTATCGATGTACCTTGCAGCAGCAGGCATCGGCAAGATCAGAATCGTGGATCATGACATCGTCGATATAACCAACCTGAACCGGCAGTTGCTGCACGGAATATCTGATCTGGGTCAACAAAAAACGGTTTCTGCCAGAGAAACGCTCACAGAGATGAATCAGGATGTTAAAATTGATTCTGTGTCCGAAAAAATCGACGAAAGTAACGTTTTCGAGCTTGTGTGTGATTACGATCTGATCGTTGATGCGATGGATAACTTTCATGCGCGATATCTGCTGAATAAGGCAGCTGTGGCAAGGAATATCCCGCTGTTTCACGGAGCGGTTCACGGGTTTGACGGGCAGGTCACGACGGTGATTCCCGGGAAAACTCCGTGTCTTCGCTGCATATTCCCGGAAACTCATCAAAAGACGGCTATTCCAGCCATTGGCGCAACATGCGGCGTGATAGCTAGTGTCCAGGCAACAGAGGTCCTGAAATACCTCACAGGCATCGGCACACTCGCAACAAACCGACTGCTCATCTGGGATGGATTAAATACAGTGATGAACGAGATATCGCTGGAGCGAAACCCAAAATGCCAGGATTGTGGAGATTATATAAATTGTGGAGATGAATCGATTGAATAACGCACTATTATTACTGGGATGTCCGGAACTGCCGGCACAGACTGGTATCGCACTGTATCTTGCAAATAAACTTGCCAAGAAGAATGTTGATGTGACAATTGCCGGAACACGGTCTGCGATCAACCTGATAAAAGTATCTGATCCGGAAAGGAATTATGCAAAGAAAATGATCGATCTTGACCGGTGTATAGAAAATATTGCTGAAAAACGGACGGATTTTGACAGTTGTTTCGTATTCATCCACAACGACGCTGGAATATCCTATCTTGCCACGATGCAGAGCATGTCAAAGGCTGATCTTTCTGCGATTATTTTTGGAGGCAACGCAGAGACGCTTGCGTCAATGATCGAGTTTGAATGCGAAAAGATCGTGGCAAAAACCGCCCACAACCCGATTCCACTGAAGAAGAAGATAGATGAGGTGATATAATGGGCTGCATCGAAGAGATGGACTATGAGATCCTTCTTAAGAACACATCGTTTAAAGAGTGCAGAGAATTTGTTGAGGGTAATTTCAAGGAGGTTTATAAGGTCAAACCAGGGTATAAGATGTTTGATGTCTATTTGATTGGAGTTCCTCCGATTGTGATTGGAATTGACGGAGATCACGTAATATTTCCATATACCAAACCATGTTACGGCACGTTTCTGTTGCGTATACACGGGGAAGAGGCGATTGCATCGCTCAGGGAAGGAGGGCGCCTTTGATGGGGAGTATCCGTGACCCGCATCTTGCTTGCAACCATACAGTTAATATACTACAATCTCCTATAGCGCGTAGGGATTCGGAACAGGGACACATTGCTTTCTTACAGCTATCCATCCCCTCAAAAGTGGACTGCATGATGTCTGATGCCTGTTCCGAAATTCCCTGCTTATGTCAGAGGCGGTTGTGAGCGCACAGGGGAGCAACGGTAAAGTTAATTGTGATAATATGCATCCGTTCGTATTCATAAATGCTGCCATGAGTGCAGATGGGAAGATCTCTACACATCTTAAGAAACAGGTACGTATTTCCGGAGATCTGGATTTTCATCGAGTGGACCGGTTGCGCTGCGAGACAGACGCTATTATGGTTGGAATAGGTACGATTCTCTCGGACGATCCGAGCTTAACAGTTAAATCGGAGGACTTTAAGAGAATACGGCTGGAATCCGGGAGGGATGAAAACCCGGTACGAGTCGTCATCGACAGTCTCGCGAAGACCCCCCCCAACGCAGATATTCTCAGAAAAGGAGCTGGCAGGCGGATTATTTTTGTCACAGGATATGCGGCATCTGAGCGCGTTGATGCATTGCGCAAGTCCGGCGCGGAGGTCGTGGTTGCAGACATGCAGGATGGTGCGCGGGTCGATCTTGCGGCAGCACTTAAGCATCTGCATGGCACGGGAATCCGGCGGCTGATGGTGGAAGGCGGCGCAACGCTGAACTGGAGCCTGATCGAGAGAGGGCTTGTGGATGAGATCTATGTATACATCGGGAGTCTTGTCATTGGCGGGTCTGTTGCGCCGACGCTTGTTGATGGTGCCGGTTTTTCGAACCGCGATGACGCGCCCCTGCTTGATTTGATATCAATCGAGCGGATGGATGACGGGTTTGTTGTAAAATGGCGGGTATCACAATGATTGGGAAAATCGAGGCAATTGCGAGTGATTATGACCGAACTCTGACCGACGAGTCATTGATCATCTCTGAAAATGCAGTAATCAGTCTGAAGAGCGCGAGAAAAGATGGTATAAAGGTGTTTTTGGTTTCAGGGAGAAAACTCTCATTTCTGGAGCGCGTGAACCGGGGTAGGGAGTTTGTGGACATGATCGTCGCAGAAAACGGCGCTATTATCTACAATCCGAGAGATGGCAGAAAGATCCTGTTAGGTGACGGTCTGGACGAGTTGAAAGCGGCGTTTTCTGACGTGGACTTCCCGGTTGACGTTGAAGAGGTGATCGTTGCGACTACGGCAGATCATCTCGAAGAGGTGAGAGAAATCATCGAAAGAAACAATCTTTCGGTAGATATCGAGTTGAACCGGGATGATGTGATGATTATGCCGGCGGGTGTGAACAAGTGTACCGGGGTCATAAAGGCGGCTGAGATATGCGGAATCGACCGGCGGCACCTTGCATGTATCGGGGATGCTGAGAACGATCTTAAACTCTTTGCAGCCGCGGGCACCAGAGTAGCGGTCGCAAACGCCGTGCAGAGGCTTAAGGACGAAGCAGACATCGTGTGCAGCGCGCCTTATGGGGATGGTGTGAGTGAATTTGTGCGAAACGTTCAGGCAGGTTAAAAACGGCTCTGCTCTGTATAGTTATAGTATCCACATAGCTACATAGCTTGCAAGAATAGACCATTGGCAAGTCCGAGAAATATCTACCACCCCGGTCTCCCGAATAACATCCCGAATAACCCTATCAATATGCCAGAACAACTTTCGTACGGTGGATGCCAGATAAACCTTGCAAAAGACGTGTATGAGCCAGCCGAGGACTCCTACCTCATGGTTGAGGCGGCACTGGCAGAGATTGGTAAGTCCAGCCAAGCCATGCGCATTATCGAGATCGGTACCGGATCAGGGATCGTCTCGTCCGTGTTGATGCGAAACAATCCCGAACATGACTACATCGCGACTGATATTAGCCCGCTGGCGGTTCTATGCGCAAAAACAAACGGGCTGCAGGTGGTTCGAGCAGATCTATTCGCCGGACTCCGGGGGCGTTTTGATCTGATACTCTTCAATTCGCCATATCTGCCAACTGCACCCGAAGAACGCGTCGATGGCTGGCTTGATCACGCGTGGAACGGCGGGAAGGACGGGCGCACGACCATCAACCGGTTCCTGCAGCAGTTGCCAGCGTTTCTTGCAGACGGTGGCGTTGTTTTGCTGCTAATATCATCGCTGACCGGCATCGAGGAGGTTTGCGCACGCGGTGCGGCGGCTGGCTTTGTTATGAACAAAGCGGCAAACGTACACTGTCCCGGTGAACTGCTCGTGGTGTTACATGGAATGCGACAGCCGTAAACCGCCGGGGTTTGAGGGTCGTTATGCCAATCTGCAAGCGCGATTTGGAATTTTTGCATTTCAGAGGATGATATTTTCAATACGGAATGACTTCATCACGAATCACGCGAATCGGATGAATAGCACGAATCGAGTAAATCGGCGGAGATGCACTTGGATTTTTAGAGCGTGCCACATGATATAAAACGATTTTTTCACAAAAAATCGAGTAAAAACTGCCCTCCGGGTGGGGCTGTTGATATACTTTTCGTAAATAGACTTGTTGCGATATAAAATTCGTAACTACTCAGTTGCCCAAAACAGTATCATGCGACTTCGCTATATCGGCAATGCTTGACCAGGAACACAAACCTGAGCCAAACGGGGATTTAACCAGAGAGTGCGCGGAGGGACCTGGAGGGGGAATAAACGGTTAAATGCTCACTCGAACCTCCGCGCCCATCAGCGGTTATTGTTCTTGCCAGAAAGTACCGAATAACGATCGAGGGACCAATCAACACACCGGAGTAATTACAAATCCCAGAACAGTTCAATTGATTTCCAATTCGAGCACCGGCATTTGAGTCAACCATCCGGCAGGCATCGAAAGATTGTTATACTGGCAATCCGAAACCATCAGATGTGATCAACCATGGAAGAGATCAGCACCTCATCAGGGCTCGGAGGCATCCTGAATGCCTTTCGAGATATTACAAAGGAGTCTAAGCGAATAACGTTCGTTGGAACGCCTGGATTCTGCACACCATTTGCCGAATTGCTTGCATTTCCGATCAGAAAGGATAACAAGGATCTGGCTTATATCGCCAACCTTGATTTTGATGGTGCAAAGAAGATCGTGCATACCGGTCATGGCATGCAGCTGGCTGAAAAGACGGATGCTGCCGCGGATACCGTAGTGATACTCGGGGGTCTTGCGATGCCAAAGATCAGTGTCGATGTTCACGACCTACAATCGATGATAGACCGCATTTTCGGTGGAGCTAGCGATAAGCTGCTCATCGGCGTCTGTTTCATGAGCATCTTCGAGCAAGCGAAATGGTACGATGTTATCGACTTCGATTATGTGATTGATACACATACAAACAGTAGTGTTCTTAAAAAGTGATTTATTATGACGGGATTTATTATTAGCGGGACGTTTAAGGCTGGATCGAGCTGGGAGCGGTTTACAAAGACCGTTAGCAGCCAGAACGAGAAGAATGCGATTGAAAAGGTTTACTCACTTATTGGAAGTGAGAATAAGCTGAAGCGGAATTTTATCAAAATAGCAAGTACTACGGAGATTGAGCATGACTGAACAGCTCACTGAGGAGGAAATGCAGAAATTGGCAGCTCAGCATGATGCATACCAGGCGCGGGCTGAGGCGGTTGCCGCACAGATCGATGCGATCCAGGTATCCCTCTTCGAGTGTGAGCATGCTTCAAATACGGTTGATTCACTCAGTGATGCGGATGGTACCGATGCATTAGTGCCTATCGGCGCAGGATCGTTTATACATGCCAAAATTGCAAAATCCGATCGTGCAATCGTCAATCTCGGTGCAGGCGTGGCTGCGGAGATGTCGGCAGATGCTGCGAGAGATTGCCTGACTGACCGGAAGGAAAAACTCACGAAAATCCTCGCAGAGATGAACCTGACGTTGGAAGATCTGATGAAACGAGTTCAAGCGATCCAAATAGAGGCGAATAAACAGGTACAAGCAAGACAGGTAGATCAGGCATATATCTGATGTTCAATAAACTTAAGGAAAAGCTGGGGGCGTTTAAGAAGACGATCGGTGAGACGATCGATCAGAAAGTTGGAGTCATCGAAAAAGCGAAGACGCTCATTCTTGAACGGGAGCTTATCCTCAACGAAGGAGATCTTAAGAAATCGCTCGACGATCTCGAGATAGCACTACTCGAGAGTGATGTTGCGTTTCCGGTTGTCGAGAGCATCATCGATGCCATCAAACAGGAGTTGATCGGTGCCCACAAGAAGATCGGGTCAAATACGGGCAATATCGTTGAGACTGCACTTAGGAACGCCCTGATTTCTGTGATGTCAAAAGAGATGTTCGATTTTGATGAGTTCATCGCAAACGCGCCAAAGCCGGTAAACATCGTGTTCACCGGGGTCAACGGCACCGGAAAAACAACTACGATTGCAAAAGTCGCATCAAGACTGAAGGAAAATGGGTATTCTGTTGTGATTGCATCCGGAGATACATTCAGGGCTGGGGCGACTGAGCAGATAGAGAAACACGCAGAGCGAATCGGTGTAAAACTGATCAAACATCAGCATGGCGGCGATCCAGCCGCAGTGATCTATGATGCGATGCAACATGCTACAGCACAGCACCGCGACGTGGTGCTCGCAGACACCGCAGGAAGGCTGCACACGAACACCAATCTGATGGATCAGCTCGGGAAGATCTGTCGCGTAACGCCTCCCGACCTCGTGATCTTTGTTGACGAGGCTGTTGCTGGTAATGACGCCGTGGAGCGGGCGCGTGAGTTCAATGCGACCGTGCCAATATCAGGCAGCATCCTGACAAAAGTTGATATGGACTCAAGGGGTGGCGCGGCGATCTCGATTGCGCACGTCACCGGTAAGCCCGTGTTATTCCTGGGCACCGGGCAGAAGTACGAGGATCTCAGAAAGTTTGATCCGGAGTGGTATGTGGATCAGTTGTTTTGAGTGAGGGTGCGGGGATTTGTGGTTTTTTGGCTCTTTTCTTTGCTTGCTTTGACACCCTATAATTCCCTAAAGTAATATATAATGTGATTAATGATATAATCAGAAAGAAGGTGTTACTATAAACGTCCTATTACTCGCCTCACCCGATGTCCAGCACGACTTCGATTTCGTCGCACGAATCCCGAATCTCGGGATTACATCCATAGCGGGAAACATCAATGACCTCTGCGATGTCAAGATAGCCGACCTGAACGTCACGAAAGACCCTTTCGAGTTTGTGCAGAGAGCCATAGAGAAATACCACATCGATCTCGTGGGCATCAGTTGTATGAGCTTCCAGTATACCGGAATGCTTGAGATCGCAAAGATTGTCAAAGAGTATGACGGCATGAAGGTGGTCTTTGGCGGCTACCACCCGACGCTTGAGTATAAGGAGATCTCAGAGAGTCCTGATCTCAAATACATCGATTTTATCATGCGCGGCGAAGGAGAGGGGACATTCAGGGAACTGGTCAAAGCCTTTCCGGATCAGAAATATGACGGCGTGCTTGGCTTGTCCTACAAGGAGGACGGCGTCATGAAACATAACCCGCCACGCCCGCTTCTTGAGCTATCAGATATCCGGCTACCTGACAGGGGTGCAAGACTGCTTAAAAAAGGTTTTTATGGATTCTGCCACACCGTAGATGTGGTTGAGACGAGCCGGGGATGTACACAGGGCTGCAAATTCTGCAGCATCGACCGCATGTACGGGCGTAGCTTCAGAACTTATGATATAGAGCGGGTGATTGCGGATATAGCGGATGCAAAGAAGCACGGCGCGCAGAACATCTTTTTCGTGGACGACAACATCACCCTGAACACAAAACGGATGAAACGTCTCTGCGAGGCGATCATCGAGGCAGGACTCGACGATATTTACTATCAGACTCAGGCAAGCACGAGTGGGATCGCAAAGAGCAAGGAGGTCATCGATCTGATGGCAAAAGCCGGGTTTGACGGTGTTTTTCTTGGCATCGAGAACGCGCTCCCGCGAAACATCGAGTTCTTTGGCAAGACCGGAATGGCGACTGATTCTGAGACTGCCGTCAAATATCTGCATGAGCACAACATCATCGTGTCAGGCGGGATCATCAGCGGGAATCCGGACGATACAAGAGAGGACATCCTGAGAAACTACGAACTCGCACGAAAACTGAAACTCGACGTCCCAATATTCTACATCATGACCCCATACCCAAAGACAGAACTCCGAAAGGAGCTGCTCGATATGGGCGTCGTCACAAACAAAGACGACTTCACAACTTATGACGGAATCTATGCTAATGTGAAAACAAACCACATGAGCACCGATGAATTGCAATACCTGATCTGGAAGATGAATATCGATTATTACGATCTGAGCTGGTACCGCTCGAACAATATCATCAGGCGGTATCCGAAATGGTATCTGAAAAGAACGCTCGAACTGATCCCAAAGTATACGAAGAGGCGGCTGCAGCTTCTATTCAGGTTGAAGACAGAGCGGGATTTTTATGAGGAGGATATGAAGTCAGGGACACTGTGCAAGGGCGGGGTGTGAATAGCACACGTGTTTAAGCGTTTTTGGCATTTTGATACTGTCAACTTTGAAAATGCCCCATAGGTTTTATAACTGAGGGGATAAAATGATATATTGAGTAGAACCAATTATATATGGTTGCATACATATTACCATGGCGCGGCAAGCCATTGATGGAAAGTTGTGGAGAAACATATCGAGACACGGGATCATGTGCGAAAAGATGAAAGCGATCGATTTCTTTTGTGGTGCAGGAGGGATGACTTATGGCATGTCCCAATCCGGCATCGAGGTAGTAGCCGGGATAGACAACGATCCGAATTGCAGAGAGACCTACGAAATTAATAATCCGAACTCCAAATTCATCGAGACTGACATTTATGATCTATCCGAAGACGAACTTGCCAGAGTAACAGGAATTGAAAAAAACG
>CBDUQO010000015.1:0-19109 GCA_965369365.1 uncultured Methanosarcinales archaeon | reverse complement strand
TATGACATCGCCTTCACACGGCGGGGATCCTGCGTTCGAATCGCAGCGAGCCCATCCCTACCACTCATGTCAGACGCGCGATTGCTACACGCGCAAAAATGGGTGCATAGGGGTGGCAGTTTTTTCCGGGGTTTTCGGTGGATGAAATCAGCCTCGCAAATCCGCCTGATAATCACCAACATGTTTATAACTAATGTATTACATAGAAATTACTGGTTTAAGGGAGTCATACTATGATGCGAAAAAAAACTGGAATCGCAGGATTCGATGAATTAATCCAGGGGGGACTGATCGAGAACCGGGTGTATATAGTAAGTGGTCCGCCAGGCAGTGGTAAAACCACGCTTGGAACCCAGTTCCTGACGTATGGAGCAACTGTTGGGGAACTCGGGTTGTACGTGACACTCTCTGAAAGCCCGCAGAATATTGTCAGCGACATGTCCAATTATGCCATGAATGTGTCGACATTGATTAAACTAAAGAAGCTATTCTTCTTGGACCTTGGTCCGACGCTTGAGTATGGCTATGGTGAGGAACTGCACAGCGTGATCACCACCAGCTATGACGAGATGTCAGAGCCAGCGCCAGAGACCGAGCCACCTTCACCATACATTGTGTACAAGGAGATTAACAACTTTGTGAAGCAGTACCAGATCAAGAGAGTGACGATCGATTCAGTGTCTGCGATACGATTTACGACACATGAACGTTCACAGGAGGAGAAGGAACTGGGCAGGTTCATGCGGAACCTGAGAAAACTCGGTTGCACAACGATCCTTCTGTCAGAACTGACTGATCCAAACACATACAGCACCGAACAGTTCGCTGCAAGTGGTGTCATCTTCATGCACAATTTCATGCGTGATGATAGTATGACCCGTGCGATACAGGTCATCAAGATGCGCGGTACCGAGCATGATTGTGACATGCGAAAGATCAGGTTCACCAAGCAAGGGCTCGAGGTTCTGGATCGCATAAAGTGATTAACCATGCTCTTTAAAAAGAAAAAGGATCTCAAAAGCGTGAGTGAATCTCTGCGGACTGAAATCCTTGATGCGATGTACAAACTTGGTTCTGAGGTTGGGTATTACCATCATTCCGAGATTGGCTGGGTTGCTGAAGCGTATAACAAACAGATCGCACGTGCTGCAGGATCTGGCATCGAAGATCTGCTCAAACAGCGGTATCTCAAGGGTAAAGCCGACGGTGTTAATCGCAAAAAACATGAATCGGACACTTCTACAAAAGCTGAAGTTCCGGAGCCGGCACCGGTATCAAAGGTGGAACGGCTACCTCCGGCATATCGTATGGTTGCCCTGCCGGAAGCAACAGGTGCGCCAAAAAGTATCGAACGACCGAAGATGGTTGATAGACCAAAGGCATTGGATGGTTTTGCCCCGGTCAGTCCCAGATAGGTGAGGTTAAAGATTATGTGCGAACTTACAGTGATGAAACCAGACAGAACAATTCTTGCAGAAGATGTGGTGTATATCAGGGTGGACGCAGGTTCTATCGAACTGCGAAGCATTCTTGGTGATGTTATGACCGTACAGGGGACAATCGCCGAGATCGATATAACAAATGAAGTAGCAATAATACAGACGGAGAAATAGTACAATGTCAGTAAAAGTAGTAGTTAATGGATACGGCACGATCGGAAAGCGTGTGGCTGATGCCGTCGCGGCTCAGCCGGATATGGAAGTTGTGGGTGTCGCAAAGACACGTCCGAACTTTGAGGCGCGGATGGCGCTTGATAAAGGATTTCCATTATATGTGCTCGCTGGCAGGGAATCGGATTTCAAGAATGCTGGCATGGAGATCAGTGGTACTGTTGATGATATGCTCAAAGCGGGAGACGTTGTTGTGGACTGCACCCCTGGCAAGATCGGTGCCGGAAACAAGTCGGTGTATGATGCCGCTGGCATAAAGGCGATCTGGCAGGGTGGTGAAGACCACGAACTCGCCGGAATCTCATTTAATGCGCACTCAAATTATAGTGATGCGTTCGGATGCGATTATGCAAGAGTTGTCTCCTGCAACACGACCGGGCTTTCCAGGGTCATCTCTGCGCTCGATGCGGCGTATGGTGTAGAGAAGGTTCGCGCAACACTCTGCAGGCGGTCGGCTGACCCCGGAGATATCAAGAAAGGTCCGATCAACGCGATCATACCTGAACTGAAGATGCCGTCCCACCATGGACCTGATGTAGCCACGGTGATGCCGCACATTAACATCGACACCATCGCAATCAAGGTTCCAACGACGCTTATGCATCTGCACATCCTGAACATGGTGCTGAAACAGGATTGCACTTCGCGTGATGTGATCGATGTGCTGGGTGAGAACTCAAGGATCCGGTTTGTCGGAGAGGGCATCACCTCTACCGCCGAGATCATGGAACTGGCACGCGACATGAACCGCCCGAGAGGCGACATGTGGGAGAACTGCGTGTGGGATGCCTCGATCAATGTTTCGGACCGGGAATTATATCTGTTCCAGGCAATACACCAGGAATCTGACGTAATCCCTGAAAACGTCGATTGTATCCGGTCTATGACAGAAACCGAGCAAGACTTCGCAAAGTCGATCAGGAAGACAAATAAGGCGATGGGGTTGTAGGAAGTTTTCACAAGCGCATGTGTTTAGCTGAGGCAAAAAAAACCACGTGAGTTCATGAAGATTTCACGAAATTGACACAAAAATGTGGCGGTACATACGGGATATTGGTGATATGTTTGCGCAACATATCCTGCCGCCCCCTATTTTCTCGTGGGAATCTATGTAATCTCAGGGTTAGCTAAACGCACACTCACAAGCAAAATCATTAACTCTCTATAAGCACAATCCTGATTGGATGAAGATCGTAACCATCGGTGCCGGCGAGGTCGGACACTCGATCGCGAAGGCGCTGTACGCGAATAACGACATTATTCTCATCGATAAGCGAGAAGAAGCCTGCGAACGAGCGAATGAGCTGGATGTGCAGGTCATTCAGGGGAATGGCGCGGATATTAATATCTTGAAGCGCGCTTTTCCGGCGGATCTTGTGGTTGCGGTCACCGGTAACGACGAGATTAATATCGTTGCATGCATTGCGGCAAAACTGCTGTCAAAAAAAAATGCAAGGGAATGCATGACGATTGCCCGAGTCTCAAACCCGGATTATATCGACAAGCCAATCACCAATCGGAAGCAGATCGGAATCGATTATATGATCTGTCCTGAACTGACGCTTGCATCAGTGGTTACTGAGATCATATCAATACCGTCTGCGGTTAGTATGGATGCTTTTGCCGACGGCAAAGTCGAGATGATCGAGTTCAAGGTGGGACCTGATACGGCACTTAATGAAATACCACTTGCTGATGCCAAGATTCCTGATTGCTGCGTTATCAGTGCGTTGATCCGGGGGAAAGACGTGATCATCCCACATGGTGGCGATGTCATGCGCGAAGGCGACCATGTGATCGTAATCGGCAAACCAGAGTCGATAGAGGAGATTGGAAAGTTGTTTGGCGACACGCCGAACCTGCACAACAAGGTCATGATCATCGGCGCAGGCACCGTTGGGTTCTACATTGCAAAACTGCTCGCAAAACATGGCGACACTGAGCTCAAGATCATCGAGGCGGATGCGGAGCGGTGCGTGGAGATCGCGGATATGCTGCCGGACGTGCTTGTGCTGCACGGTGACGGCACCGACGAGACGATGCTAAAGTCGGAGGGCGTTGCCGAGATGGATGCGGTTATTGCAGCAACCGATAGCGATGAAAGAAATCTGCTCTGTCTGCTGCTCGCAAAGCAACTGGGCGCCCGGAAGATCATTGCCAAGGTCGATCGGTCAGAGTATATGGAGTTGTTTGAGCGAGTCGGCATCGACGCGGCGCTGTCTCCAAAATACGCAACCATCAACAGCGTCCTGCGCGTCACCGCGGGTACGGGGGTCGAATCGCTCGCCGCTATAGAGGAAAAGCAAGCCGAGCTGGTTGAACTGGTCGCATCACCCGGTGCAAAGATAACAAAGAAGACACTTAACCGGATCAAATTCCCGAAAGGCGCCATCATCGCCATGATCGTGCGCAGAAACGAGGTGATCGTACCGCGTGGCACGCACCAGATACAGGCAGGCGACCGGGCGGTAATCTTCACGCTGGCGTCGGCAATGGCAAAGGTGAGGAAGCTGTTTGTATGATCGTTTATCCCTGCAACGCATACTCAACCATTGACTCAAAGACCTTACGCCCATCATCTGAGCCGAGTATCGATTCGGATGCACGCTCCGGATGCGGCATCATCCCGAGAACGTTTCCAGCATCATTGACGATTCCTGCTATGTTCTCGACCGAGCCGTTCGGATTTGCGGCAGGAACCGCCTTACCACCTCTATCGACGTACCGAAACGCGACTCTCTGACGCGAGTTAAGGTCGCTTAATGTGCTATCGTCTACGAAGAAATTCCCTTCCTTGTGCGCAATCGGTATTCGCACGACCTCGCCTTCCCTGAATTTCGATGTGAATGCGGTATCTGTGTTTTCGACACGTAGATCCACCCATTTGCAGCAGAATTTCGGGTAAATATTCGTGCGAAGCGCGCCCGGAAGAAGTCCTGATTCGACAAGGATCTGAAATCCATTGCATATCCCGATCACGGGTTTTCCATCATCCGCAAGCTCTTTGACAGATTCCATGATCGGTGTGCTTGCCGCAATCGAACCTGCACGTAGGTAATCGCCATAAGAAAATCCTCCCGGGATCACAACCCCATCATACCCCTCAATTGAGTCTTTGTACCATACCAGATCAGTATGAACGTTAAGAACATCGCTTAATATGTGATGCACATCCATATCGCAATTACTTCCACCAAACCTGATGATTGCAAATTTCATTGTATTTTAATTGAGTAATTGTGGATAACAGGATTTGCCAGTAGTTTCTGGCACATCACATCCATCATTTTTGCAGCATCATACGCGCTGTCAGCTTCCAGTTCGATAAGCAGCTTTTTTGCGGTGTGAACGGCGCTTACGTCATAACCAAGGTGCAGGAGCGCACGTTGTATCGTAGCCCCTTCAGGGTCGAGCATGCCCTCCTTCAGTTGCGTGGTGATCTCGGCACGGTATTTCATCGCATACCAGATCGCGTTGATGCGATAAAAATGTATGGATTCACCGGCGTTTCCTGCTCTTCTCAAAAACAGATGGCAGATGCACGATATACCGCCCATCTTCTTTTAGAGACATTATAATCTCTTCCCGTTCGAGCAGTGCTTTGAGATTTAGCTCGTAAGAGCCTTTATCGAGTATGCGGATCGATTCAACCTTCAAATCAGGATTTTTTTTCACTGCCTCAGGTTTTTCCACTTGCGTTTCAGTATCGGTTATGTCTTCGGTCTCAGATTCTGCTGGCACATACAGAAACTTGTTCCACCCGCAGTTGGGGCAACCATCCAGTATCTCGGCTGCACCATCATCGAAGACTTGTTCGCAGTTGGCGCATTTATGAGGCATAACAAGCACTCTCACGTTCATCGGTATTCTTTTTATCGCACATGTTTGGATAGCTAAACACGTACGTGCCGATATAGCAAAGTCGCATGGTGGTGTTTTTAGGTACCCGGGGTAGTTACATGAAGTATATAGCAGAAATCAACAATTACACGGTAAACCTATAATTTCCGCACCAGCGCAACCTCATCGCAATCAGGAAACTTCGGACATTTGATGCATTCGCCCCATACCTTGTGCGGGAGCACATCCTTATCAACCTCCACAAACCCATATCTCCGAAAATAGCCTGGTGCGCGGGTAAGCGTGAATATCGTATCGATTCCAAGTTCCTGCGCCTCGCTCATGGATGCATGTAAAAGCAGCGAACCAATGCCCTGATTGTGCGCATCCTGCCGCACTGCAAAGGATATGACCTCTGCAAGGTTGTCCCAGCAGACATGGAGAGCGCAGCACCCGAGCAGCTGATCTTCGCTTGCACATACTGTAAAATCCCTGATTCGGTCATATAACTCGCTACGCGATCTTGGAAGCATAGTCCCGTCCCTGGCATATCCATTGACGAGTTCATGCACCTGATCCACATCCTGCACCACCGCCTTCCGAATCTGGTAATCTGTGCAATGCTTCGTATTATGTCCTGTATCCATATAATCACCTGCGCTTATGTTCCATTCTTGTAACCGAGATGATCAATGTGAATATAGCGGCAAACACGCAACCACTCAACAGGTATCTGAAAGCCGCAGACTCTGCAAGCTGGATGTTCCATTTATCGCTACCGCTCCCCGGTAATGATTCGTTCCCCTGCGCGGATTCTTCCAAATCAGCCATCCTGACGTATTCGGGATCCTTGAACTGTGAAAGCCCGCGCAGGTGCGCAACTCCACCCTTTACGCCCCCTGATACCCGGTCCAGTTCCACAATCAGGATGGTGTGATAACCCCCCCCGATCTTCTTTGTATATACAAACCGCCTCTTGCCAGGATCGTCTCCGTATAATTTTTCCTGTTTAACCGTTTCATCTCCTTTGTACAGTGTCAGGATGGCGTTGTTGTCAGCAATAGACTCCACCCCCAGTTCGTATCCTTCTTTCAAAGGTTCCCGGTCGCCTTCCCTGATGTTTGCAGACACCTCGCTGATCAAAGGGTAGTTGAATGACCGATCAGGATCAATATGCTGTTCAATGGTCAATGAAACCGTGTTTGACGTAGTATTAGTCCACATCAGTGATATTTTTATGATATCGTAATTAATGTCGCCAAGTTCCTTTTCAAGTGTGTAATAACTCTCTTTGGATATCTCCGGGGTTTCAATTTTCTTACCGCCATTTGATATGTCGATCGTCGCGCTGTCATTCATGACATCTTTGACCCGGAGCATGTAGCCCTGTTCCAGATCCATGGCGCGCCCGGTCTTGATGTCGCCATCAAAATAGAAGATGGTTGCCTCATGGACATTTCCGGCGCAGGCTGGTATGCATACGATTACACACAGCGACAGCACAAACGCCAGACAGACGACGCGCATTGATCCGGGGGCTGTCATCAGGGTTGTTTCCCATGCGGTTTTCCGGGTAGGTTGGTTCATAAGAGTAGTTACGTATTATTTTACTATTATGGCTTGTGGGTACATTGCAGCAGGAGTGTGCCGGCTGATGCCTATGCAGGTTGGTTCATGTTTGCCTGCGAATATCCGAAGATGTCAGCTAACGCCATGTAGTATAACAATCACACATGTAGGGCAACGTTTTTTTACAAGTAAACCTATTGTTATACGCCAGAACCGGTTTGCATGGCACCATGGCATATAGTACATGGCATGGATTAAACAACGTGGCGCTGCTCATAACCATCTAAATATATATGCAAGGTTTGTGAATCGGTGCTTAGCTAAGTGAGGAAATGAAATGAGTCGTTCAGGATCGGGCGATGAAACGCACGAGGGTGGGGGCATTGACCAGCGTATTGCAGAGCTGGAAAGGGCGAATAAGGATCTGGAAAAGAAGATCGCTGAACAAGAGCGCGTAGAGGCGCAGCTTACGACGTCGCTTCGAGAGAAAGAGATTCTTCTGCAGGATGTTCACCACCGGGTTAAGAACAATATGCAGGTCATCTCCAGTCTTCTCAAGATTCAATCCGGGTATGTCGGGGATGACGACGTGCGCGAGATGTTTGAAGAGTGCCAGAACCGGATACTGGCGATGTCTCTTGTCCATGAGAAGCTTTACAAATCACAAGATATTGCAAGCGTCGATTTTAGGGAGTATGTCAAGACGCTGCTCCATGACGTGTTCTGGTCTTACGGTTACGGGTTTGGCACCGGCAGAATCAAGTTGAAGATGAATATTGATGATGTTTCGTTCGGTGTCAGCGATGCCATATCGTGCGGATTAATAATCAATGAACTGGTCTCTAATTCCTTGAAACACGCTTTTCCGGAGGGCAGATCGGGTGAAGTCAGCGTTTCACTCCGCTCAACCGGCAAAAATAAATTTGAACTGGTTGTCGGCGATGATGGGGTCGGGATGTCGCAGTATCTGGATTTTCGGAGCGTGGAAACGCTTGGCATGCATCTAATTATCCTGATGGCTGAAGATCAGCTCAGGGGCACAATCGAGCTTGATAAAACCGACGGAACCAAATTTAAGGTTATGTTTGAGGATTGAAGTGATGAAAAAAGAGATATTGATCGTTGAAGACGAAAGAATCGTCGCCGAAGACGTCCGGACGATTCTAACGAATTTTGGATACGCAGTCTCCTCGATTGTGTCGTCAGGCGAGGAGGCTATCGCCAGGGCGGAAGCGGTGCTACCTGATCTGGTGCTGATGGATATCGTGCTCAAAGGCGAGATGGACGGGGTTGAGGCGGCTGAACAGATACGGTCTACCCTTCACATTCCGGTGGTATACCTAACTGCTTATGCAGACAGTGCCACACTGAAGCGGGCACGGGTGACCGCACCTTATGGGTACGTTGTCAAGCCGTTTGTCGACAAGGAACTCTGCTGTATTGTAGAAATGGCTCTTTACAAGAACCAGCGGGAAAATAGACTGGAACAACTCGCTGCGATGATGGGCACCATCCGGAACATCGACAAGATCACCACCGAAGAGAAAGACTTAGGAATGCTGATCAAGAGGCTATGCGAGGGTTTTGTCGAGACACGCGGCTATCGACACGCGTGGATCGCGCTAAATGACGAACCGTACCTGCTTGCAGGTGCTGGAAAGTCGGGCGGAAACGAAGAGTTTTTGCAGGTAGAGGCGCGTATGAGGCTTGGTGAGTTGCCTGATTGTGCCAGACAGGCGATTGGGCAATCCGAGGTTATCATGGTCAGGAATCCGTCTTCTGTCGGCGCATGTAATAGCTGTCCATTGCTAAATCGGTGTAATGGTGGAGAGACGCTCACTATCCGGCTAGACGCGGGCGAAACGATCTGTGGACTGTTATCTGTGGCACTCCCTCCCAATCTTGCTGCAGGGGGGGCAGAGTCGCCGCTGCTCACGGAGGTTGCAGGGGATATTGCATTTGCCCTAAATAGCATACGGCTGGAAGAGCTACGCAAGGCGCGGGGCGGTTAAAAGCTAAAAACGAGTGTTTTGAACGTTGGGGGATGTTTGCAGGTTCCGATACAGGGGGTGCCGGGTTTGGGGAGTGGTACAATAAAACAAGTTTCCGGGCAGGACGATAACAGCGCGGTTACGTATAAGGTTACTGTCTCGATTATCTTCGGGTTACTTGGGTTTGCAGTGAACTTCTACCCGATTGACTTCGTCTTTTATGGCTCTTATCGGATAAGCTTCCTGATCGGTCTCGTATTTCCCATGCTGATAACGCTTGCGTGGGGGTGGCGATACGGGCTTCTTTCCGCACTTGCCGGCGGCTGCCAGACGATGTGGATGCTCTGGATGCCAGGGAGTGGCTATGGATCCTTCGTATCGGTGCCGCCGTTCACGCTTTGGATCATCTGGATCGGATGGTTCTCACGCACCAGATACAACACCAGATATGGCATCTATCCCGGAGAGATAATATTTCGCATCTTCAATACGATCCTGATTTATACGGTCTTCAGATGGGCATTCACATTAAACGTACCTCCTGCAAACACGTTCATGCCGTTTGCGGTGGCGCACTCGATCGTCTTTAAGGAAGCGGTGAACGGACTCTTTATCCTCTTTCTCGCGCAAGCACTGCTCCATTCGGAACCCGTCAGAAGGCTCTTCAGACTGCCCGAGGACGACGTGGACCCGCGCTACGATTACATCTATACAAACGCAGTCATCCTTGGGTGCACGGTGGCGCTCTTCTTTGTATGCGAGCGGTATATATGGGGCGCGTGGTCTCCGGAGTTTCTGAATGCCGCCCGTATTCTTGGCGCACTATCCCTGTTTATGGCATGGCTTTTCTGCACATACGCGGCAGCAGACATCTTTGCAAGGAAGCGGAGCGAGGTGATTATCAGGGCGGAGGCGATGATGCACTACGGCGAATATCTTAGTGCCATCATCGAAACATCGCATGACGGGATATTTGTCCTCGATGCTGGCGGAAACTTTGAATTTGGCAATGATGCGGCTTTTGCGACCCTTGGATGGCAGAGAGGTGACCTTCTCGGGCGGACGTTCATGACGGTGATACACCCCGACTTTAACAGGTTTGCATTCCAGCGATGGGGGGAGGTTCAACGAGGCGAGGGGGAACCTTATGAGGTTGATATCGTAAGGGAGGATGGCACGGTTAGATCGCTGCTTATTAGCCACACTGATATGGATATCGGAGAAACACGAAAGTACTGTGCCGTCATGAAGGATATCACCGAACGCAAAAGGGCAGAAAAGGAATTGGTGAGATATCATGATCGGCTTGAGGAACTGGTTGCCGAGCGCACCACTGAACTCCGAAAGGCGAATCGGGAATTGAAACGCGAGATTGCTGAGCGGAAACGTGCGGAGGCATACATCGAGCACCTGAACAGCGTGCTTAAAGCCATTCGAAACGTGAACCAGTTGATCGTGGTCGAGAAGGACAAAAGCGTCATGCTTCAGAAAGCCTGTGACATCCTGATAGAGGCGCGTGGCTATGATGTTGCGTGGGTTGGGTTGCCAGACAGTATCGATGGCTCTATCGAATCCACTGAATCTACCGGGTTTGTGTCTTCGGGTTTCGCGGGAGATAGCCCCAGTTTCCGCGAAGCTGTGACTTGTGGCAACCACCCACCCTGCTTCGAGGACGTGCTTGTGCGGTCACGGACTGGCGCAGGGGCGGAAACAGGGGTAGGAGCCGAAACAGAAACAGACGTGGTCACGGTCGTAGACCAACTACAGGACTGTGGAGACTGCTTGTTTAAGGATGCGTGTCCGGGCAACACGACCGCAATCACCCGCATCGAACATGCAGGGGTGCTTTTCGGGTTGCTTGGCATATCGTTTGCATCCGGTATCACTCTTGACAATGAGGAGAAGGAACTCTTGCAGGAGGTTGCAGGCGACATGGCATTTGCACTCCACGGTATGAGGATCGAAGAGGAACGAAAAGTTGCAGAGATGGCGCTTGCAGTGAGCGAGGAGAAATACCGTCTGCTTGCAGACAACTCGATCGAGTGCATCTGGCAGATGAATCCGGACCTCAGATTCACGTACGTCAACCCTTCCGTTTTCAGGATGGTCGGATTCACACCTGACGAATGGATCGGAAGTTCGTTATCCGAACACTGCTCTCCTGAATCACTGGAATTTATATTAGGTCTGATGCGTGCAGCGCTTGCCAAGGGTCCGGAATTTACCAGTGTGACATTTGAAACGCAGTTGTTCCATAAAAACGGCGAAACGGTTCCTGTCGAGATAACCAGCAAGATGCTGTTTGACGAGGATGGGAATCCAACCGTGTTTCAGGGGGCTACCAGAGATATCACCGAACGAAAAACAGCAGAGGCAAAACTTACGCAGACGCTCAGAGACCTCAAGCGTTCCAACGCCGAACTGGCGCAGTTTGCGCACGCCGCATCCCATGACCTGCGGGAGCCGCTGCGCATGATCTCAAGCTATGTACAGTTGCTGTCACAACGCTACAAGGGCAAGCTCGATTCTGACGCTGACGAGTTTATAGGGTTTGCCGTGGACGGGGCAAAACAGATGCACCAGCTGATCGATGACCTGCTCGCCCTTTCGCGGGTGGGAACGCGAGGGGGTGAGTTTGCAGAGATTCGCTCGGATGACGCGCTGGAGATGTCACTTGCTGATCTACAAGAGTCGATCAAGACGAATGGTGCTGTGGTGACTTACGACCCGCTGCCGGAGGTAGTTGCAAGCGCTCCGCAACTTACATGGTTATTTAAGAACCTGATCGAAAACGCAATCAAATTCAGGAGCAAGGATTCACCACACATCCGGATCTCAGCAGCGCAAAAAGGAGTTGAATGGGAATTCTCGGTTGCTGATAACGGAATCGGGATCGAGTCGCAGTACTTTGACCGGATCTTCAAGGTCTTCCAGCGACTACATCCTGCAAGCGAGTATCCTGGTACTGGAATCGGTCTTGCAATCTCCAGGAAGATTGTAGAGCGGCACGGCGGCAGGTTGTGGGTCGAATCAGAGCCCGGGCAGGGGGCGACGTTCTACTTCACGATTCCTGCAGTCACAACAGATGGTCGATTTTTTCACAAAAAATCGAGTAAAAACTGCCCTCCGGGTGGGGCTGACGATATGCTTTTTCCGTAGATGGGGGTGGGGTGTAGAATGACTGGGCGATATAGTGCATATACCAAGAAAAAGATAATGATCTTCTGTATTTTGTTATTTGCCATCTCAAGCGGATGCGTAACCGAAGAAAGACCAACTATGGAGAAGAGAGCGGATGTCAATTCAACATTATCCCATAGCCCGGACAAAGAAGTAAACTGGATGGGGCACTGGCTCACGGAGCATGACCGCGAAACCCTTGTCCGGGAGGTTGCTCAGGATTTTGAGCTAATGAATCCGGATATAGACGTTAATCTCGAGTACCCCCAGCAGATAATGGGCGTGCGCAGCAGGGAGGAAACAGGCAAATATATTGCCCGGATGATAACGACTGGCGACATGGAATGGGACATTGTCTGGATGGATGATGTCATCTACCAGTATACCGCAGAAGAACTGGGTGATCCGGGATGGGGCGAGAAATACCTTGTGAATTTCGAAGAGATGGACGGTTTTAAGGAAACACAGAAATCGTTTATCATAGATGACCCAATTTACAGAAAGCAGACTGGAGGTATCATAGTAGGTCCGTATATCGAGGGTTATTACTATGTTATGTATTATAATAAAGATGTTGCAGAAAAGATGGGCATCGAAGTGAAGCAATACGGCATGACATTTGGAGATCTTCTGGGGTATGTCAGGGAAGTTGAAGCGTACAACCGTGCGCACAACATGGATGTCGCCGCAATCTATGAAAGCAAAAATTATATAACTACTGAACTATTATTCCAGAACCTCCTTAAATCAGAACTCGGCGATTTTAACGAAGTCAAAGAAGAATCAGGATCGGCAGAGAAGAACGCAGCTCTTTTAAAGACTTTTCAGGCTTTTGAAGAGCTGGGAAAGTACGATCCGTTGATAGACTCCCACAAGAATAATACATGGTACCAGACCCGGCACCTTATATTGGACGATGAGTGCCTCTTCTATGTGAATGGTGTCTGGATGTACAATCACTGGATGAGTATGGACGTGGAACAGACGAGAACGATGGTGCCTGCCGAACTGCCCGTATTTCAGGAGACTGATTACTATCTCGGAGGTTACATTCCTGCATGGGCTGTGATGAAAGATTCTCCAAATAGGGAAGAAGCAATCAGGCTTCTCATGTTCTGGAGCACGCCAATCGTCGCTGAGAAATGGGTGCGCTACGCAAAAGCCCCGACCGGATTGGTTGGTCACCTCAGCACCTCTGATCAGGCAGATGATGTGTTTGCACAGTTTCAGGCGGAAATCACGGACAAGTACGGAGGCAATATCCATTACAGCGCGAATGCAGGCTACATCTTCGGAGCAGAGAACCGGCTTTTACAGGATGATCTGAATGAGAAGATTCTATGGCTGCTGGATGGCGAGATAACCGCAGAGCAGGCTTATGAAGAGGTTATGGGGATGGTTGAATGAAGTGCGAACGCAAGGATGGGAAAACCAGGCGTAATCTCAGTCTGAGCTGGAAGATAATTCTGCTTACCATGATTCCTTTCCTTATGGTCCTGATAGCCTTAAGCGCACTGACCATCAATGATAAGACACAGAACGAGCGGGATCTCGTCCTGAATAGAATCGATTCGTACGTCAATTTGCTTGAAAGCGGCGATCTGAGTTTCGAGAGCGTTCGGCAAAAGGAAAAATTGGAAAAGATGTTCGATGAGCGGGTTATATCGTCTGAGCTTATTGGGCGGGGCGGAAGCGTCGTCTACGCCACAGGCAACCCGGAACACGAGGTCGATTTGGAACTGATCGAGAATGCGTTTGGGGGTTTCACGGTGACCTACACCACACGTCACGAAACTCCCGTGCTCATCTCGTTGTACCCGATTATCGTTGAAGAGACCGTAGTCGGAGTCCTTCACCTCGAACTCTCGTTTGAGAGGTCAAATGAGAGAATCAAGAAATACACGTTCTTCATCCTCCTACTAAACGCTTACGGTCTGGTTGCTTCGTTCCTGCTGGTCCGGTTCCTCTCGCAGCGAATCGTGATAAACCGGCTTGAGGCGTTGACTGACATGTCCTCTGAGATCGGCAAAGGAAACCTGCAACACCGGATGAATGTCCGCTCGAACGATGAGCTTGGAATCCTTGCATCGACGTTCAACGATATGGCAGGGGAACTCGGGGAACGAAAGCGGCAACTGGACGAGGAAAGGAGCAAGGTCCTGGATAAAGTGGAGGAACTGGAAGAGCAGATCACCCGGCGTGAAACTGCGGAGGAGGAACTGAAGCGGACCGTAGCCGACCTGAAGCGTTCCAACGCCGAACTCGAGCAATTCGCTTATGTCGCGTCTCATGACCTGCAGGAGCCGCTGCGCATGGTATCAAGCTACATGCAGCTCTTGTCACGGCGCTATGAGGGCAAGCTTGATTCTGATGCCGACGATTTCATCGGCTTTGCCGTAGACGGGGCAAAACGGATGCAGACGCTGATTCAGGATTTGCTGGTTTATTCGCGTGTTGGAACACGAGGCAAGCTGTTTGAATCGACAAACTGTGAAGACGTGCTTACTCAGGTGCTCGCGAATCTGGAAGTTACTATCGATGAGGGTGATGCTGTGGTCACTCACGATTCGCTGCCAACTGTTGTGGCTGATTCCTCGCAACTCGCGCAACTCTTCCAAAACCTGATCGGAAACGCAATCAAATTTAAGGGCGAGGATGTGCCGCGTGTTCATGTCACAGCAGAGCGAAAAGGCGGCGAATGGAAGTTCTCGGTCGCGGACAACGGCATAGGAATCGATCCTGAGTTCTTTGATCGCATCTTTGTGATATTCCAGCGTTTGCATGGCATTGGCGAGTATTCGGGAACTGGAATTGGTCTTGCAGTCTGCAAGAAGATCGTGGAGCGGCACGGCGGCAGGATGTGGGTGGAATCGGAGCCCGGGCAGGGGGCGACGTTCTACTTTACGATTCCCGAAAAGGGAGGGGAACCGCGATGAGTGCGCGAGGCAAGTCCATAGCAATTTTCGGAATCTCCCTGTTTCTTGCCCTCGCTCTATGTGGTCCGCTTTCGTACGGGCAGGAAGAGCCGGCAAAACGTGTGCTTGTGCTGAATTCGTATAACAAAGGTTTTCCTCAGACCGACGCTATTGTAAATGGGGTAGAATCAGTCTTAAAACCCGAAGAAAACGACATGGAGCTTAGAATAGAATATATGGATTCTAAAGCCACAAAATATGATACTCAGTACAAAGAGAAATTATATGAGTTGTATAATTATAAGTACGGCAACCAAACATTTGAGCTGGTTATATCTTCTGATGATAATGCATTCAATTTTCTCCGTGAGTATCATGAAGATATATTTCCAGGTACGCCAGTAGTGTTCTGCGGAGTAAATAATCTTGAAGTTCCTGCGCTTATAGACCCAGATGAATTTACAGGGATTATTGAGCTTCAGTCGATAAAAGAAACGATAGACCTTGGTTTAAAATTGCATCCGGAGACCCAGCAGATAGTCTTTGTTGTTGACAACACACCTACGGGGGACTATCTCTGGAGCCAGATACAGGAGAATTTTAAATATTACAAAGATGTCAGGATGACCCGTCTTGATGAAAGTTTATCCCTGGAGCAGATAGAGGATGAGGTAAGCAAATTATCCGATGATACCATCGTGCTTTTCGGGACATACAATCGCGATAAGTTGGGAAGGTATTACTCCTCCGGAGAAGCTGCCGCGCGTATATCCAAAGCAAGTGCACGACCAATGTATGGCTATTCTGTCCAGGTTTTGCCTTATGGCATCGTTGGTGGTAAACTGTTTGGCGGTTTTTATCATGGTCAGGTCGCAGCAGAGATGGCAAAGCGCATCCTTGCAGGGGAAGCGGTGCATGATATTCCTGTGATAATAGAGCCGCAGACCCAAACCATGTTTGACTACAACCAGATGCAGCGGTGGGGTATTAAGGAGTCTGACCTGCCCGAAGGCAGCATTGTCGTCAATAAACCTTATTCATTCTATTGCGAAAATAAAGGGCTGATCTTAAGCATAATTGTTTTAATGATCGTTCAAACGCTGATCATTGTCGCTCTTGTTGTGAACCGGTCAAGGCGTAAAGCCGCGGAGAGTGAGCTTAAGGAGAGTGAGGATCGGTTCCGGACGATTTTTGATTCGATCAATGATGCAATCTTTATCCACGACATAGAGACCGGAACAATCCTTAACGTCAACAACACGACGTGCAACATGTACGGATATACCCGCGAGGAACTCCGCAGACATGGCGTGCAAACCATAAGCATGGGCGAAGCGCCGTACGATTATGAAGGCGCTGCCCGGTGGAGGAAGAAGGCAGCAGCCGGGGAACCACAAGTCTTTGAATGGAGGGCTAAGCACAAATCCGGACGTCTGTTCTGGGTGGAAGTGAGTATGAGGCGTGCGGTCGTTGGGGGGCATGACCGTCTGCTGGTGGTTGTGCGTGAGATCAGTGAGCGTAAAGCTGCGGAGAAGGAACTGCAGGAACGTGCCGCCGCTCTGGAACGCAGCAACAAGGAACTCGAGCAGTTCGCGTATGTCGCGTCCCATGACCTGCAGGAGCCGCTGCGCATGGTATCAAGCTACATGCAGCTTTTGTCGCGGCGATACGCTGGCAAGCTCGATTCTGATGCCGACGATTTCATCGGCTTTGCCGTAGACGGAGCAAAACGGATGCAGACGCTGATTCAGGATTTGCTGGTTTATTCGCGTGTTGGAACGCGAGGCAAGCCGTTTGAGCCGACCGACTGTGAGTCTGTGCTTGAGCAGGTGCTCATGAATCTGGAGGTGGCAATCCGGGGGAGCGGCTCGGTTGTGACTCATGATCCGCTGCCGACTGTTGTGGCTGATACTTCGCAACTCACGCAATTATTCCAGAACCTGATCGGAAACGCAATCAAGTTCCGTGGCGAGGATGCACCGCGTGTTCATGTCGCAGCAGAGCGAAAAGGCGACGAATGGGAGTTCTCGGTCGCTGACAACGGCATAGGAATCGATCCTGAGTTCTTCGAGCGCATCTTTGTGATATTCCAGCGTCTGCATGGCATTGGCGAGTATTCGGGAACCGGGATCGGACTTTCTGTCTGCAAGAAGATTGTGGAGCGGCACGGCGGCAGGATGTGGGTGGAATCGGAGCCCGGGCAGGGGGCGACGTTTTACTTCACAATAATAGTTGAGGGGGGTGATTAATAGATGGTCGATAAGAACCGAGCCGCGTACAAAACCACAGTCTCGATTTTCTTCGGGTTACTTGGATTTCTCCTGAACTTTCATACCATCAATTTCCCTTTTCCGCCATACGTCGCCACTGTTCTAATCGGACTCCTGTTCCCGATGCTAATAACCCTCGCGTGGGGCTGGAGATACGGGCTCCTCTCTGCGCTTGCTGGCGGATGTCAGTCTATATGGTGGATATGGGGTCCAAGCAACGGTTATGCCACGCCGCTTGTTGTGATCCCGTTTACCCTGTGGATCGCATGGCACGGATTCTTTGCTGACCTGCGCAGAAGACGAAAGGATCCTAAATGGTGGCTGAGTGCGTATGCAGTAGAGGTTCCGTTTAGGATATTAAGCACGATAAATCTTTGTACACTGGCAAGATGGGCGATAACGTTCAATCCGCCCCCATGGAGCTGGGCTTCCGGTGCAGCCAGCACAATAACCTGGAATTTTTCCAGTTTTGTCGCAATCAAACAGTTTGTGGTCGGATACATCATTTTATTGCTGGCTGATGTGCTGTTGAACCTCGGGTATGTGAGAAGATTCTTTGGATTGGAGGAGCGGGTTAACCAGACAAAAACAGGTTATATCATAAGTGCTTCGCTTCTGTTCGGGGGTCTTTTCTGGTTAATCGATAGTGTCATCAGTTCCCGGATATTCTACGTTGAGAGTTCTTTTTTTGATCTGCTTGCGCTGAATATCCCGCCTTACGTGCTCTATGTGAGAACCACACTCATTCTCACATGTCTGGCAGGGGGTGTTGTGGCGGCAGGTTTCCTGCGCAAACAGCGTGAGAGTGAAGAGGCACTGCGGGAACGTGAAGGGCAGCTACGGGCAGTCCTGGACAATGCCACGATACATATCTGGGCTTTTGACGGGAACGAGTATTCCTACCTTAGCAAGGCGTGGTACCGGTACACCGGGCAGGATCCGGCATTGCCCAGAACGATTACGAGATGGACTGAGATGGTGCACCCGGACGACCTGGATGATGCCGTCAGAACGTGGTCTGAGGCAGTGGATAACAGATGCGTGTATGATGGGGAATTCCGATTGAAAGATGCCGAACATGGATATCGACTGTTTCGCAGCCACGCAGTTCCAATATATGATCGGGTCGGCAGTTTTCGGCACTATCAGGGCTACAACATCGATATCACAGAGCGGAAGGAAGCCGAGACGAAGCTTACGCGGACTGTGGCTGATCTCAGGCGCTCCAACGCCGAACTCGAGCAGTTTGCGTATGTCGCGTCCCATGACCTGCAGGAGCCGCTGCGCATGGTTTCGAGTTATGTGCAACTGCTGGCACGGCGCTACAAGGGCAAACTCGATTCTGATGCCGACGATTTCATCGGGTTTGCTGTGGACGGCGCAAAGCGGATGCAGATACTGATCAACGATCTGCTGGTCTATTCCCGGGTGGGAACACGCGGCGAACCGTTTGAACCGACCGATTGCGAGGACGTGCTTACTCAGGTGCTCGCCAATCTGGAAGTGGCAATCAGGGATGGCAGTGCAGTGGTTACGCATAATCAGCTCCCGACTGTTGTAGTGGACGGGTCACAACTGGCTCATGTGTTTCAGAACCTGATCAGTAATGCGATCAAGTTCCGGGGCGAGGGTGCACCATACGTTCATGTCGCAGCAGAGCGAAAAGGCGACGAA
>CBDUQO010000014.1:0-19425 GCA_965369365.1 uncultured Methanosarcinales archaeon | reverse complement strand
TATTCGCCATTTACAAAAAATAGATCTTTTTGCAAAAACACGTGCGGAATGTCAGTTGTATTATAGTACTTGCATGTCTCGAAGAGAACTTTGCCATGATCCGTATATGGTATCGCTCATGACTGACTGTATGGCGATCGTGCATGCTCCGTACTTATGCAGGGGGTTAAGTGACTTGAGACAAAGAATATATGTAAAAACAGAATTAGGTGAAGAATCGTGGACGTAAAACAAAAAAGTATAGTGGACCATGTTCCCAATGGACTCTTGACTCTTGCAGTTGCGGTGATACTTCTCGCTTCAATCGTGCCGATTGCGAGCGCTGGGTGGGACTGCCGAAAACCAGTAACGATAAACAATCCGGGCGATGCTTTAGGCGACTATCAAGTTCTGGTGACGCTAAACAGTTCGGACTTTGATTATTCGAAAACAAATCCGGACGGCTCTGATATCCGGTTTGTGGATGAAGATAACACCATTGCGCTGAATTACTGGATCGAGGAATGGAATGCCGCTGGCGACAGCAGGATCTGGGTGGCGGTTCCAAGTGTCACTGGTTCCGGAAGTACAACGATTTATATGTATTATGGGAATTCTGGTGCAAGTGATGTGAGTGACGGCGATGCTACATTTGAGTTCTTTGATGATTTTCCTGGAACGAGTTTGGATAAAAATAAATGGCAATTGGGAAATGGTGTCCCATATCAGACTTACCCGATAAATTATCAAGTTTCAAATTCCACTCTTGTAACCTGGAGTTATGCACCATGTTGGAAAACTATTCATTCAGATTACACGATGCCGTCTTCCGGAACAGCAATAGTGGAAGCAAGAGTGAAAAGTGATGATCAGGATCAGTGGCACATTCTCTGTTTAACAGATCGTTCAGACATAAATAGGAATAGATTTGGCGTGCTATTCGGTGGATATCCTGAAAGCCATGTTGGAATAGAAACTAAAACACCTTCTTCTGATTGGAAATTCCCCCACGATTTTGGTGTTATGCAAAAGAACAGATGGTATAAATTAAAAATAATAAAGAGTGCAGAGAACACAATGGGCGCAGAACTTATAGATAACAACGGCACCCTTATCGACGATTACCAAACAACCATTTACGCTTGGGACGCTTCCAAATGGCAAATAACTCAGTGGAAGTATGATAATGTCTGTGGTTACTGGGATCATATCTTTGTTCGAAAATACTCTTCACCAGAACCAACAACCACTGTTGGGGCTGAAGAAAGCAACCCGCCAAAACCACCCATCCCAACTTACATCCGATCCACCGACATCGATGATGACGGCGTTCCTGATGTCTGGGACGCGGATAACAGCACCCCGGCAGAGTACTGGACTGACTCACGTGGCAACGGACGAATGTGGGGCGACATGAACGGAGATAGTAAACTCACCTCTGCGGACGCTCTCATGATCTTGCAGGCGGCGGCAGAAGCAATCGGTCTATGAGGTAGTAAATATGATGTATCCGCGTATTTCAATCGATCCGAATGTTTGCCATGGGCAGGCTTGCATTATGGGAACCCGTATCCCGGTCTACCAGATTATACACATGCTGGCAGGTGGCGACACAACCGAGGAGCTCCTGACAAAGTATCCTTCGCTCAAACGGGAGGATGTTCGTACCTGTTGACTATGCGACATGAAGATCTTCGTGGACGGAAACCTGACCACCGATGACCGTTTAGGCACTGCGTGATCCGGCGCATAAAAGTGCTTTTGGCAGCGTCTGAGGGGGATGACCCCCGAGTCCGGGTAAGCCATAAGTATTATGCATATAAACATGCCCGTGATGGAGTTTCAGATCCTTGATGTTGATTATACCATTGATAATGGAAAGCCGGTTGTGAGGCTGTTTGGGCGTGATCCCGATGGGCGGAGCGTGTGCTGCTTTGTCCCGGACTTTGAGCCGTATTTCCATGTACAGGCAGCTTCGATTGAGGGGTTGCTCGAGAATCTCAGGGACATCCCGGAGATCAGGCGGACTGAGATTGTTGAGAAGTACGAGCCGATTGGATATCAGGAACATCCGATAAAGATGCTGAAGGTGGTCGTTGGCAAGCCAAAGGACGTTCCAACGATCCGGGATGAGGTGAAGGGATACGCGGACTATATGTACGAGACTGATATCATGTTCAATAACCGGTTCATGATCGATCAGGGCATCTCGGGCATGGGCTGGGTGCGGACTCGTGACAGCGACAGCGCCGATGCGTTGCAATCGCCACAATCGTCGCGATCATCGCAACCCGCGGTGAATAGCGACGTGGTGATCACGTCACAGGTGTCGCCGGTTGAGGTCGCCATGAATGCGCCACTCAGGTACCTTGCATTCGATATCGAGTGTCTGGTTGATGGCGGGATGCCGACTCCTGACCACTCACAGATCATCATGGTCTCGCTTGCATTCCGACCGGATTACACCGAAGAAACGCTCGTTCTGGTTGCAAAGAAGGCTGATGGCAACGGGGCAGACGGCGACGGTATCGAGTCGTTTGACGATGAAACCGGGATGCTGAACCGGTTTTTCGAGATTGTGCGGGATTATGACCCTGATGTGATCCTTGGATACAACTCAAACGAGTTTGACTTCCCGTACATCACCAAACGTGTGGAGGTGCTTGAGGCGCAAGGGAAGCAATTGCACGCCAATATCGGCAGGGACAATAGGGCTGTTTTCTGCCGCAAGACCGGAAATACCACTCGCGTGAATGTCGCGGGCAGGATCATTGCCGATGTTCTGCCACTGGTGCGCAGGGACTACAGCATCAAGCAGTACACATTAAAGAACGTGGCTCAAACGCTGCTTAACATCGAGAAATTCGATGTTTCGGTCAAGCAGATGGGTGAATACTGGAATGACAACGGCGAAAAGCTTGCCGAGTTCATCGAATATGCACGCCGTGACGCGGTTCTTGCGCTTCACCTGTTGCTCGACCTGCGATTGCTTGACAAATACGTGGCACTTGCGCAGGTGAGTGGCGCACTGTTCCAGGATGTGTTGTATGGCGGGCAGAGTTCTATGGTCGAAAACCTGCTGCTCCGAGAGTTTGGGAAGCGAAACCGCGTAATCCCGCCGAAACCTGCTCATGATGGGCGGTACAATGCACCTGATGAACTGAAAGGCGGCGCGGTGCTCGAACCGGTTCGCGGGCTACAGAAGGATGCCGTGGTTCTTGACTACAAATCACTGTACCCGACAATCATGATGGCACACAACCTGTGCTACAGCACAATCATCACAGACAACAACGCAGGTAATGACAGAGGCAGAAGCGGAGACCGAGATGGAGACCGAGATGGAGACAGAGATGGAGATGGAAAAGGCGGGACACTGGTTCAAAACACGATCAGAGCGCCATCAGGTGGTGAATTCGTCCCTGTAGATATGTATCAGGGAATCGTGCCCGGAATCCTTGAAAATCTCCTGGATCGGCGGACCAAAACAAAGAAAATGATGCGGGATGCGGACGGGGATGAATATGTAGTGCTGAATGCGACCCAGAACGCACTCAAGATTCTGCTGAACAGTTTTTACGGGTATTCCGGCTACGCGAGGGCTCGCCTATATAGCCTCGTTCTTGCCAACGCGGTGACCAGTTTCGGGCGGAAAAACATCAGTGACACGAGGAGCCTAATTGATGACACAATTAAAACCGTGCGTCTGCCGGATGGACACGAGTTTGCGCTTTCGGTGATCTATGGGGACACGGATAGTGTTTTTGTCCGGATCACGTCACCGAACGGAGAAATTTCGCTTGATAACGCCGAATCAATTGGGCAGATGGTTGCGGCAATGGTTTCTGAGAATCTGCCCGATCCGATGGAACTTGAATTTGAATCGATTGCTCGCAGAGCGATATTCATAGCAAAAAAGAGATATGCATTGTGGATCTTTGAGAAAACAGGTGGTGGCGGTGACTGGAAAGATTCCATTAAAGTTAAGGGGATGGAGACTGTCAGGCGTGACTGGTGCGGTTTGACATCGAAAACACTCAACAAAGTCCTCGAACTCGTACTTAAGGATGGTAAGGTCGATGAATCTGTGGAATACGTCCGCAGTGTCGTGGACCGGGTCAGGAATCTCAAGGTCAATACCGACAGCGAACTCATGGATGATCTGATTCTTACCAGGAAATACAATAAGAAAGAAGAGAATTATAAGAGTAAACAACCGCATATCACGGTTGTGGAGAAGATACGCAGGCGCAACGGGGCGGTTCCATCGATCGGTGATCGTGTGCCATTTGTAATCATTGCCGGCAAAGGACAGTTCGTGGATAGTGCGGAGGATCCCGAATACGTAAGAGAACATAATCTTTCGCTGGATGTTGATTATTATGTCAAAAAACAAATACTGCCACCGGTCGAGAGAATTCTTCGTGAATTTGGTGTCGCGCATGAAACACTGAATTACGACTCCAAACAGAAGGGATTGTTCGATTTCGGGATTGGTACTGCGAGCGTGGCACATATTCCCCGAAAAAAAGAGGTTAAAGCGGTATTAAGACAGAAAACCCTCTTTGATTTCTGAGAATGCGGGGGCTTGACTAACACCACCATTTATAACCACAAAACCGCTATGTACAAAGAAAGAGGAGCATTATCATGGTAACCAAACCCGCAAAGATGTATCGCAAATTCGAGCGCCCATACACCCGCCGCAAGTATATGGGTGGAGTTCCTGGCAGCCACATCGTAACGTATGACATGGGTAACCTCACCGACGATTTTCCGGTCTCGGCATCCCTTATTGCAAAGGAGCAGTGCCAGATAAGGCACAACGCACTCGAAGCTGCACGCATCACCGCCAACAAATATCTGCTCAGGGAACCGGGACGTGCCAACTTTCACATGAAATTACGTGTATACCCGCATCATGTACTACGAGAAAACAAACAGGCGACCGGTGCCGGAGCGGACCGGGTATCAAGTGGAATGAGACATGCATTCGGAAAACTGGTCAGCACTGCCGCAAGGGTTCATGCCGGACAGCGTGTGTTCACTGTATCGGTGCAACCGAACCAGTTCAAGCACGCCAAGGAGGCATTGAGACGTGCCGGGTACAAGCTGCCCACGCCAGTCAGCATCATGGTTGACAATGGGCGGGAACTGATTCAATGACCTTTGATTATGAAAAAAGTCTTGACCGGGCATACGACAATATGCCAGAGTTTCTGACCACTGATGTGCGATTCTCCATACCCGAACCCGATGTTATCATAGAGGGGAAGACTACTGTTCTAAGGAATTTTCTTGAGATCATTGATACGCTCAACCGTGACCCGAGCCATCTCTTAAAGTTCCTGCTGCGAGAAATGGGCACCGCAGGCAAGAGTGATGGGAGTCGTGTGATTTTCCAGGGCAAATTCACCACCGAAGACCTCCAGTCCCAGATTGACGCTTATACCAGCGAGTTTGTATTGTGCTCTGAGTGTGGGCGACCTGATACCACACTGGTGCGCACCGACCGCGTCCTTACACTGAAATGCGCAGCATGTGGTGCGCACAGACCAATCCGGAAACGAAAGGTCCGCGAGATCAAATCGAAGGATGCGATAGAGGAAGGCGGCACGTACGACGTCAAGATCATCGGAGTCGGAAAGAAGGGTGACGGGTATTCTCGTGTGGATAAATACACGGTTTACGTACCCCACACCGTTAAGGGTGAAATTGTGAACGTCAAGATCACTCATGTCTCAGGCACGCTTGCATTTGCCGAGATTCTTGAACGAAAGTCAAAGGAATAGATGCGACTATGGAGCCAAACGAAGACGACAGGTTCTTTGAGAACCGATGCGACGCCATGTTTGTTGTCAACGTACTTGCAGATAACGCAGGATACGCCAGATACATAAAATCAAAAGGGCTATCCGGCGTTCATATCCTTGACATTGTCGATCTGTTCAAGAACGTCTTTGAGGGGCGTGAGGATAAGGAGATCACGAAGACGGTCGATCAGTTGATGCGAGAGGGATTACTGATCTCAGGCGGTGGGGGGACTGTGATAAATCCAAATCCCCCTGTTGTAGTGGATTTAAAAGGTGTTGAGATCGAGATCGAAGCAATCAGTCCGGAAGTTGAAGTTGTCGATGCGGATGGTCTGAAGTCCGATGCTGAGACCTGAGGTGCAGAGATCGCAGGTACGCAAATAGAGAAATTCTTATTACACCGACCAGACAATTGGTGCCCTGATGGACATTGAAGGCTATGCAAAACGCGGGCTTCGGGGAAACGACCCTGCCCTTGAAAAGAAACTCACCGACCGGATACTTGAGATCAAGAATATCTCACAAGCGAGAGCAGAGGAGATTGCCCGCGTAACGATTCTGGAAGCGCAGGCAACACTGCACCCCACAGGCGAGATCCTTACCCCGATCATGTCGGGGGTGACGATGGGAGAGTTTGGCGTTGGATCGAGGGGCGCAGGCGATTTTTACACGCATGAGAAGATCGCTGAGGTGATCGGGAAGACCGACGCCGTTGTCGATTCCTCGCATCTTGATGACTCTGGGGTGGTGCGTGTTTCAGGCGAGGATCAGTACATCGTTGTAAACATCGACGGCACCCACTCCCGTTTGAGCGACTTTCCGTTCCTTGCAGGGTTCCATGTCGCCCGTGCCGCACTGCGTGACATCTATGTGATGGGTGCAAGCCCGGTTGCGCTCCTTTCAGACATCCATGTGGCAGATGACGGCGATGTTGGGAAGATATTCGACCACATCGCAGGGATTTCCGCCGTCGCTGAACTGACCGACGTTCCGCTTGTGACCGGGAGCACGCTTCGGATCGGCGGCGATATGGTAATCGGCGAGCGCATGACCGGCGGCGTCGGCGCTGTCGGGGTTGCCAGTGACCTGACTGCCCGCATAGCTGCTGAGCCGGGCGACACGATCCTGATGACCGAGGGCGCAGGAGGCGGCACGATCTCGACTGCAGCACTCTACTACGGGATGCACGAAATCGTGGACGAGACGATTAATATAAAATTCATAGACGCATGTGAGGCGCTGATCGACGCGGATCTTCTCGGAAGAATCCATGCCATGACCGATGTCACAAACGGCGGGATCCGCGGCGACGCAAAAGAGATATCAAGGACTGCCCGGGTGAAACTCAGGTTCTTCGAGGATAAGCTGCACCCACTTGTGAATAAAAAGGTTTTTTCAATGCTTGAAACGCTTGAAATCGATTATCTCGGGGTGTCGCTCGATGCGCTTCTTCTGATTGCGCCGCCTGACGCCGCACCAGATATCCTGGATGCGATCCGGGCGCGGGGTGTTGCGGTTGATCTGGTTGGCGAAGTGGTGGAAGGGACCGGGGCAGAACTGGTCTATAACGGCGAGGTTCACGACTTTACGCCGCGCTTCAGGGAGTCCGCGTACACTCCGATCAAAAAACTGGTTGGCGATGCCGCTCCGGAGGATTACGCGAGGATGCAAGCTGCAATCGACCGGGCTGCGACGGAAGCTGTGGAAAAGAAGGATCGGGTAGTTGCGCGGATAGGTTGAGAGGTTTTGTGGCGAGGACTTTGCGGAAGATAGATACGCGGTGAATTGATTTTTGGGCTTTATGGGACTGCTTCAGCATACTTTCTCGTGGAAATCTGTGCAATCTCGCATTTATGACTGTCACAGAATAACCGGGGTTATTTCATTACGACTCATTAGCTAAACATGCACAAATAAACTTGCGACCCCGGCAATCCCCTCACGCGCTTCAGGATACGGCGCATGTGCATCAGAAAGCCCGGGTCACTGACCAATGATCAGCGTACCCCGGGAGATTCCCCTGATTGCATCGATGACATGATCCGGGTCCTTTCCGTTCACAACCCGGCAGTTCATGGACCTCGAAAGCAAAAGTCCTGGTAACTCGGGGTCAACGCATGTCTTGCCCATCGTTATCAGTTCTGATGCCGTAATCTCTGAGAGTTGTACCCCGTCACGAAATATCCCGTCAACATCCGTTGCTTTTATGAATATTGCATCTAACTGCGACGCAATCCAGCCGGCGATCGTGTCTGACGTTGCATTCCATGTATGCGCGATTCCGATCCCACATCCGCTTGTGCTTCCACTTCCACGTTCGGATTTCTTCAGCAGATCATAAACCAGAAGAACCGATGTGCCGGCTCCGATTGAATATATGTCTGCGATCCCGGTAACCAATCTTGCCGGTGTGCCATCGGTTAGATAGTGCGCATACTGGTCCATCGCAAGAATCGCCATCCAGTGGGCGGCTTCGTCCGATATACCGTACACATCGCTTGCGGTTCGCACGGTATCTGCAAATATGCCACCTCCAGGGACAATCAGGATGCGCTCGTCTTCAGTTAACGCGTAATCGTTAAGTATGCGTATTAGATTCCGGGCATTCCAGATCAGGCTACCGCCAATTTTTATCACGATCATGATATCAACTTCAGGATATACGCCTATGATACTTCATAATGACTGCATCCTCCCCATCGCTGTAATAACCGGTGTCGATCCTGTCAACCACGAAACCAAGCCGCTGATAGAACTGTATGGCGCGAAAGTTGCGGTTTCTAACTTCAAGAACGATTCCACTGATATTTTTCCGGTAGAGTGCATCAATGATGTGTTTCATCAATTGCGTCCCGATACCAAGCCCCTGGTACGCCTCACGCACCGCAACCGAGAAGACACGTCCGTATACACCCGTTTCTCCGACTGACATCACTCCTATTACGAACCCAGCCACCTCGCCACGGTGATCTGCGACAAAGAACGTATCTTCATTCAATTCATAAAGATTCATGTACAGATACGGGTCGTGTTCACTAAACTGCTCACGTTCGACCGCAATCACGCCGGAAAAATCCGCTGGCTGGAATCTGCGCACAATGATCATGTTACCGGTTATGTGTGGCAGGGGATGCTATCAATCTTTGGTCTGGTCTCATCCGGCAGCCCTACCGGAATCCAGGGGACGCGTGGGCGAGGATTATTAACATCGCGAGACCAATATCACCATCGATGACTACATCACAGCGGAAGATCGAACACCTTCGGATATGCGCTGATAAACCGGTCGAAGCACACACCTCGCCAGGGTTTGATGATGTACACCTGACCCACTGCGCACTTCCTGAAATTGATAAGGATGATATCAATCTTTCCACAGAGTTATTCAACAAACGACTGGATGCGCCGCTTCTGATCGCATCGATGACCGGCGGACACCCTGACACTTATGAGATTAACAGGACGCTCGCAATCGCAGCCGAGCATCTTGGAATCGGCATCGGTGTCGGGAGTCAGCGGGCTGCAATCGAGGATTCGGAGCAAGAAGCGTCGTTTCGTGTGGTGCGGGACTGTGCACCGAATGCTTTTGTCTATGCCAACATCGGCGTGGTCCAGCTGGCGGAATTTGGCATCGCGGGCGTGGAACATGCTATCGAGATGATCGACGCCGACGCGATCGCGATCCACCTCAACTTTCTGCAGGAAGCGGTGCAACCGGAAGGATGCACGCACGCACGCGGATGCTTAAGCGCGATAAAAGAGGTGTGTGACGCGATTTCAGTCCCGGTGATCGCAAAAGAGACAGGAGCCGGCATATCGCGTGAAACCGCGGTTTCGCTCGTGGATGCGGGTGTTGCTGCAATCGATGTCGGCGGATTGGGCGGCACGAGCTGGGCGGGCGTTGAGTATTACCGTGCTCTTGATCGCGGAGATGACATGTCAGAGCATCTCGGGCAGTTGTTCTGGGACTGGGGGATACCAACAGCGGTATCGATTGTGGAGTGTTCCGGATGCGGCGTGCCGGTCATTGCGACCGGCGGCGTGCGTACCGGAATCGATATTGCCAAGTCGCTTGCGCTCGGGGCGTCGCTTGCAGGGACTGCGCTGCCGCTGGTTGCACCCGCAATGGATGGTGTGGATGCAGTGATCGACCGGCTCTCGCGCATGATTGCGGAACTCAAGATTGCGATGTTTCTCTGCGGATGTGTATGCCCCTGCGACATGAATGCGGTTTCGGTTGCGATATGCGGGAGGGTTCGGGAGATGCTTTGTGCGGACGTACGTGTTTGAGGGGTGTTTGCAGCGGCAAAACCTGTGCGATATAGAAAAAAGCAAGTTATTTGATATCCATAGTACGTTTGAACATATCCAGCCCACCATGGTTGTTTTTGGATTATTTTCTACATTTCTTCGAATAAAAGCAGTAATGCCCTTTCACCCATGGCAATTTTAGCTTTGTGCCGGTTTTCCGCACCTTCGGGTATATCAATTCTATCACCGGTCTTGAAATCGATTATTCTGCCATCGAAATCAACAGACATGTTCCCTTCCAGGACGTACCCTACATGCCCCCTTGTGCACCAACCCTGTTCTGTGAAACCCTCGCTAAATTCTACCAGCCACATCCTTCGATCGCCAATCGTGTGTACCTTTTGCCGGACTCCCGGAGCCGGACGTTCCCAACCCATGTCTTCAAAGTTGATCAGCATGTCCATCATTTTATCACCTCTGCAAGCGGCAATTGTGCAACACCGGGTTCTCTGAAACGCGGCGCTCGACGGTCCGGACACGTTATACCACACCGTTCCATTCGCCAGTATACACACGTTTCTGGCAACGAACAGCATATTTCCATGTATTTATCAGAAACTCCTGATATAATTAGGGGGTTGCTTTGATACTTCTGTAGTGTGCTTATCGCATTATTTTCTGTCACATAGCTGGCTTTTCCCGCTTTGACCATCCCTTCAGCAAGTTCATTTAGGAATACAGACTCTGTAAACACCGAATCCTCATGTATCTTTCTACATACTCGTTCTCCCACCGCACATTTCCCGGACCCCCTGATCAATTCTGATGCGGTTTTCAAGTCTATCAACTCTGGCTCGAAACTTCTCACCGTCTTGTGCAGCTTTTTTTTGATTAGATCGCCCATGATTGGGATGTTCACGAGTTTAATGGCGTATAGAGCCAGTCTCGAGTAGGCGAGTATCTTTCCCGTGATATAGTCATTCACACTCGCCATCGCATCACTTCCTGCACGATTAACACTGGTACGACTGGTTTATCCGCGCTATCATGACTCACTGCCCCGTCGCACGCCTGCCAGCCCAGCCAGCACGGCAACAAAGACGCCTATCTTAAACGCAGTCACCCATGATATCGATCCTGCGATTAATTTCTGTTCGACGGCTCCCGGAAATAGGTCCGGAATCGTCCATGCCCACAGCAGCTTTACCAGCAACAGCACGATTATGATATATCCTGCGATGAGTGCCAAAATGCCTGGTATGACCGCAATCAACCATGATTTTTTCATAAGTCCAATCCTCCTTCGCGTTATCTGTTTTGCAAGTTAGATAAGGGTTTGTAAGTATGTAGGTATGTAATTTGTGCGGCAAACTCCAGGTGGCACCAGCGCCAGCGAATTTCGCCAAAAAACTCCCGTTGATGCGAAGATATTTATCTACATAATAGCACATAATCTAAAACAGGAGGTTGCAACCACATTGGATAAATACACACGATATGAATATGCTCGCATCATTGGCGCACGGGCGCTACAGATTTCACTGGGTGCACCGGCTATGATAACGCCGGATACCGGAGAGCCTATCGATATAGCGATCCGGGAACTGGAGGCGGATCTGATTCCAATCACGGTAAAAAGACCTGCAACAGATTGAATGGGTTGGACCGATCAAACAGAACCAATAACAGAAAAGCAAATGAAAATCGAGATCACGCCGTCTGAAATGCGCCGGATCGACCGCAACTGCGCGGGCATCGGTCTGTTTCCGCTTCAACTGATGGAAAATGCTGGCGCTTATGTTGCCCGTGAGGTTCGTGCGCGGTTTGATCGCGGGACGGTTATCATCCTTGCAGGCACCGGTAACAACGGTGGCGACGGTTTTGTTGCGGCACGGCATCTTATGGACTACAATCCTGAAATACTGCTTTTTGGACGTGCTCGCGACATTGCGACCGACGAGGCTCGCCAGAACTGGCAGATACTAAAGAACCTTGGCGCAAACATCAGCGAGATCAGGGACTCATCTGAACTCTTAGACATAGAGCTTGACGCAGATGTTATTATTGATTCCATGCTTGGCACAGGCGTGCGGGGACAGGTTCACGAGCCAACAGCAAGCGCCATCCGGATGATCAACGCTTCGGATGCGTTCATTGTTGCGGTGGACGTTCCGTCTGGCTTTGATCCGGATCATCCCTCGTATTCGGTACATGCAGACCTGACAGTCACGTTTCACAGTGCAAAGACCGGGCTTTTCCGACATCCGGAAGTTACTGGCGAGGTCAAGGTCGCAGAGATCGGTATTCCTCCGCGGGCTGAGCGGATCGCGGGCACAGGAGACCTGCCGCAGGTTCGGTCAGCGGGATCGCATAAAGGGGACAGTGGCAGGGTGCTTGTGATTGGAGGCGGCGCGTTTACGGGCGCGCCTGCACTTGCGGCACTCGCTGCGCTGCGAACAGGTGCGGACTGGGTGACAGTCGCAACGCCGCAGAGTGTGGCGTCCGAGATAGCGGAATTTTCACCAAACCTGATCGTACACGCGCTCTCTGGCAGATATCTGGCACACGACGACACCCATGCGATCGATGCGCTGATCCGGAGACACGATGTCGTAGTGATTGGGATGGGGCTTGGACGCGGGAACGAGACCGCTGAGACTGTTTTAGAGATCATTACGGCAAACCCTGACACGCTGTTTGTGATTGATGCCGATGCGCTCCATGCGCTCAAGATGCCGTTGCCGGATCGTGAGCAGGCAGCGATGCCAATTGTCACGCCACATGCCGGTGAATTTAAGCAGCTCGGCGGAACTGTGGCAGCGGGCATTGATGAACGATGCAAACTGGTCAGGGAGTTCTCTCTGGAAAACCACGTCGTCACATTGCTCAAAGGAGCCGTCGATGTTATTTCTGACGGCGAAGATGTTAGAACCAACCACACGGGCAATGCCGGGATGACAGTCGGTGGTACCGGAGACGTGCTCGCAGGTGTGGTTGGAGCACTGCTTGCAACGCATGATACTTCACTTGCGCCCGCTGTGGCTGCGGCAACAGCCGGTGCGTTTATCACAGGAACCGCAGGCGATCTTGCATTCCGGAAATTCGGGTACGGGTTGCTTGCAACAGATGTCATCGAGTGCATTCCTGAGGCGATGCAGGGGGTATGATCAGGGGTGATTGGGGTTAGTATCGAAGAAAAAATGATGTGGCTGCACCGCACATGAAACAACAGACTCACGCTGCATGTGGGATACTGCTTGCATCGCTGGCAGTACATTTTTACCAATCAGACCCGCTCATCACGCTCTTCTGGACAGTCTTCTGGTCCCTGAGCAGTGACTTTGATGTTTACATCCCGACGGTTCGACATCGCGGGATCACGCACTCGCTTGCTTTTGCGCTCTTTCCCGGCGTTGTCGTGCTTGCAATCTGGCAATTCCACCTTTACGCGGCTCTTGCATCGCTCTCTGTGATCCTGCACCTGATCATAGATTCACTGAACCCAAGCGGCGTACCGTTGTGGCTGCCGCTTAGCACAAAGCGGGTGAGATTTACGGTTATTGGAGGTAAAGTAAAGTCAAATAACCTGATAGCAAACCTGCTCATCCAGTTTGCCGCAATTGGGGCGGCTATACTGATCATCCTCCCGTAGCTTTCCGGAATTTCATGACTATGATTCATCTTCAATTGGGTACCTGGATTTTCGGTTACCCACATGAAATAGTGAAGAGCTCCGGTGTTATATTATGGTATAATAACCACTTCCACAGCGGTAAGAACCTGATCACACCATTGTCTGATTCATAATCCCACGTGATCACGAGCAGATCATCACATTGCAGTTCTGCCCCTGCTTTCACCAGTGCTTTGGTCTCTCTTGCTGTGATATCTTCCCTGCTTCCGGCGTACGTCACCTGAACCAGTTGCTCTATTCTTAAACCGTTCTTTAAAACGAAATCAACCTCTTTGTGCTGATAATCCTTCCAGTAATATATCTCAAGCAGGGGACTCGACGATTTCATCCGGAGTAACTCGACCGCAACAAGATTTTCCATTGATCTTCCGACCCCAACAGAAAATCCAAACCCTGAAAGATTGGCAAACCCCGGATCCATAGCGTAGATCTTTCTCGGGTATTGCAACTGGTCTTTAACCTTGTATGAGAAGATTCTGATGTCAAAGAAGAGAAATGCATCCTTCATGATGAAGAAATATCGTTCCAGTGTGGGAACTGAAATTTTAACCCCCCTGGAGTTCATCATTCCGCACATCTTCGAAAAACTTATGGGCTTTCCTATGTTCGAGGCTAAGAAGTATGATAAATCATCTATAACTTCTCTTCTCTTTTTTATCGATGAAACAACGTCTCTACTAATTATATCGGTGAAAAGTGTTTGAGCAAGGTATTCTTTGTTTGATTCAGAAAGAACAACCTCTGGAAATCCGCCAAACGAGATATACTCACGGAGCATCTCCTTGATTGTTGCGGTATCCTTCTCTGTCAGGTATTCGCCCCCATAGCCAATGTCTTTGAAGCGCAGGAACTCCCCGAAGCTGAGCGGGAAGACCCGTGTTGTGAGATGTCTTCCGGTCAACAGATGGCTCAGTTCGGATTCCGTGAGTTTTGAGGTGGAACCAGAGATGAATATCTTTATTTTCCCTTTGAATTCGTCATAGATGCTTCTGATGTATGATTCCCATCCTTCGATTCTCTGAATCTCGTCTAAAAAAACAAAAATCATCTCGTGATCTAGAAGTCTCCTTGCATGGATAAACTCCACGAGGTCGTTTAGGTATTCGGGCGTCGATGGTAGTAGTCGCCTGTCCTCGAAATTTAGGTATATCGTTGCTTTCTTGTCAACACCGCTACTTAGAAGTTTCTTTATCGCTAAAAACATCAGATACGTCTTGCCAGCCCTTCTTGGACCGATGATGTCGTTTATCAGATCACTTTTCAGTATCGGTTCGATCTCTCTTGGTATTGTCAGGGGCAGGTCTCTCTGCCAGTACTCTTCTATCGATATCCTTAATCTTTCTTTACGATTTTCCACAATATCGTTAAGGTGAGTTAATGATATTTAATATTTTCTGTACGGGGGCTGTCACATTGTAGGGGGTCAGCTCGAAACTCAAGTTTTCCGGATATCCAAAACCCGGGAGCAGTCAGCACCAGACTCAAATCGACAAAACCTTCAAGACCATGCCAACACCGGATGGCGTGACAGCCCCGGTGTGTTAGACATTCGCCGCCCCCGCTACCGATTCACGCTCTGGTGTACTCGCCGGCGATATGGGTGGCGACAATCATCCTCGCGTAGCTTTCCTGAATATCCGCGAATAGATGCCGATTATGGCTGCAACCACAGCAACGCCGAATGCGGACGTGAGTTTCATGGAAATCGGAACGGCGATGCTTAGATTATCCATATTTGCACGTACAGTCTCTGTTCCAATGAGATATGGCAGATGCACATGGACCGGAAGGAGGGTTGCTGACTGGTTTGCAAGCGTGATGAAGACGATCAGCGAAGCAACAAAGATCAAAACGATCCAGAAGAGTTTTCTTGATGCGAAACGGATGAATATTCCGGCGATCTCCTCACTCTGACCTATCGCAGGGAATACTGATCCTGCTACCAGAAGCGCTCCGAGATACATAACTCCGAGCTTTAGACCGAGACAGAACCACCCAAAGAGCGGTGATGCTACGTTATTTCCAAGGATGATGGTTCGTACCTCAAACGGAGATGCATTGATGACTATCGCATCGGTGCCGATCGTTAAAATCCACCATGCACCAAGAAATGGCAATATTAGCGTCAGCACGCCTGCAATAACGCCGGGTATATTGACATCACCCCTGATGCCATGATCTATCTCAACCATCAGATATTACACTCCGTAACGTTTCCTGTTTCCTTGATCTCAAGTTTTATCCCTGCGACATCGAGTTTCATGTTCATGCCGCGAATCTCAGGGTTTCCTGAATTTGCGAGCGACATATCCTGTGAATCAGAGATCATCGAGATGGGCAGTGCACCATCCAGATTCAGGCTCGTAGAACCCTTCGCAGGGATGATTACCGGTTCAGAGATGGCTATCGTGCTGATAATATCTCCGGTACCAACATCTACCGACAGTTCTTCAACTATCACCGGTATATTCAGTGGCGAGTTTATCTCGATCTCGGCTGCGATGTGGTTGCCAGTGATGGTATAGTCATTGAGCTTGAAAGGCTCGGATCCGGTTGCCTGACCAAAATTCGTGAGCGATTCTGCGATCTTTGTGGGGTCTTCTGCAAAGAATGTCGCCTTTGCATCCCATCCATTGATTGCAAAAGCTGCCACGACACATGAAACAAGTAACAGTGTTGGGACTATCGGAACGATCCATCTGACGATTCTCTCGTTCATGAGTAAATCATGACTTCGATGTTGTTTAATACTTCCGCAAAAATCTCTGGTTTTGCAGTCCGGACCCCGGTTTTCTGTATTTTTCGCCAGTATATCTGGTTTCACAGGAGTCTTATCGCTCCTTTGTGTTTGTTCCTTGATTTGCGAGTACGTGTTTAGGAGTCGTAACGAAATAACCCAAGGTCACCTGATCGTCAGAAGTCGTGTGTTCTGTGATGGCTCAAGCGTTGCAAATACATATTTGGATTCGTGACATTTGCACATTCGCGATTTAATCATTTTTTACAGAAGTTCATATAAATGAATCACGAATAATACGGATTTCACAAATTACACGAATATTATCCAATACAGTGGTTGTGTTTGGGCTATTCAATTTGACCATGTTATTATGTGACAGTCTCTTAGCTAACCACAAAATTACACAGGTTTCCACGAGAAAGTGTGGTGGGGCCGGATATAAAATGCAAACATATCACCAATATCTTGTATGCATCACCATCTTCTTGCGTCAATCTCGTGGTTTTTTTCGCCTCAGCTAAACACATACAATCGTAGTTTATGCACCATACCATGGGTTATATGGTGCTGAGCATAACAATAACACACAGAGGGTAGCGCACATTCAATCTTCCCCGATATCTCCCGGAACGCCGTTTTCATCCCATCCTCGCTTCTCATAGTACAGCATAAGCGCACTTTCGAAATATTCGCGGTCCAACGACGCTCCTGCGTGTGCTCCGGTCTTGATGGAGGTGTCAAAGACCCGGTCAGGCAGGTAATCGTCCTTTTTGCTGACTCCACGCTTAATATTGATACTCCGCGTTAGATCATAGATGTGGCTTGATCGCTCGAAGAGGTCGTCAAGCGTGAATGGCACGCCCGTTGCCGCGGCAAACATCTCTGCGTAGATATGCTCATCAAGCCCGAGTTCGATCCACGGGAGCCTGCATACGCCAAGACAATCGAATAGCGGGCGCACGGTCTGGTGGTAGATCACAAGATCAACACGCTCTCCAAGCGTCCAGTCACTCCCGAGTTCGATCTCCTTTGCAAGAGGCCACGCTCTGGTGTGGTGTGCACCGATGTCAGAGGTTCCATACCCAAGTGCCATGGCGACACCGATCCTTGCATCATAAGCAGTCATTTCAAGACCTTTTGTGTGTGATATGAGCTTCCCGAGTGCGGGAAAATGTTTCATCAACCCATACGTCCCTTCAGCCACAATATCCCCGATGCCTTCTCGATATGCAATCTTCTCGACCATTGCAAGAACAGAATCGGCGTCGCCCCACTGTAGCGTCATCCCATCAAGATCGTCACGCTTAAGAATGCCCTGTTCGTATCCATCGATCAGGACAGCGATCAGATTACCTGTCGAGATGGTATCAATACCAAGGTCATCGCACCGCATATTCGCACGCAGGATCGCGGCAAAGTCGGATACGCCGACATTTGAGCCAAACATACATGCAGTCTCGTACTCAGGACCCTCTGTTACGGTCCCTGCATATTTTCCGTCCTTTACCAGACAGATGTTTCCGCACGACATCGGGCAGCAGAAACAGGCAGTGTCCCCGATTTTGTAATCGAGCATCGTATCGCCGTTGATACGGTCTGCAAGCTCGAAATGGGCGTCATTGAAGTTGTGGGTCGGCATCACGCCTGCGGTATTCATATAATCGATGACCGACATCAAGCCCTGCTGCTGCCACAACTTGAAGTTATCATGGTTCTTCAGGTAATCGAATGCCTTATCGCTTGCGGCGATGAGCCCGTCCATATCGTGGACCGGGAGGTCATGGGATCCTCGAATCGCGATGGCTTTTAAGTTCTTTGACCCAAAAATCGCGCCCATGCCTGTGCGCCCTGCATTCCGGCTCCAGTCTGTGTTGACGCATGCAAACTTGACTAAGTTCTCCCCGGCAGGTCCGATCGCAGCGACCCTTATCTCAGTGTCGCCGAGATCCTCCTTTACCGCACGTTCGGTGTCAGTAGACGTCTTTCCAACGTATGCGGATGCGCTCTTTATCTCAATGTCGTCATCATCGATGCAGATGATCGACAGTGCATCAGCCCTGCCGGAGATCACCAGCGCGTCGTATCCTGCCTGTCGCAGTTCCACCCCGAAAAGCCCACCCATGCTGCTGTCGCCGTATATGCCGGTAAGCGGCGATATCGATACAAAGGAGTTTTTGCCTGATGCGGGGAGGTATAAGCCTGAAAGCGGACCTGGCGCAATCACCACGACGTTCTCAGGATCGAATGGTTTGAGATCCGGGTGTTTCAGCAAGTTATCCCAGACGATCTTTGCACCCCAGCCCCTTCCACCGATGTATTTCAGCGCAAAGTCATCATCGACCTCTGTTACAACTGATTTCCGCCGGGACAGGTCGATCTTCAGTATCTTCTTTGTGTAGCCGCCTTTGATCTTCATTCTGGTGCCTCGTGCTTCCGAACCCGTCTTTATTTGTGCCTGCTAATGTACATTGCGGTCGAGTTCGAGACTCCAAAAATGCGCTTGGCGTAGGCTTCAAATGTTTGCAGGGTGTGGCGATTCATCCATGCTACCCACAGCAACTCGTCTCCGATTACATTTGACCATATTTCAAGCTGTGTCCGCTCACAGTTTCCATTGATGATCAGTTCTACGGCGTCTTTCAGTTTCTATCCTGGTTTCAATGAGCATCCTGCCAGTGAAAAACGATTTTTTCACAAAAAATCGAGTAAAAACTGCCCTTCGGGCGGGGTTGGCGATATATTTTTTTGTAACCTTAACTCCGTATCACTTAGTGGGTATGTCTCATCAAATACACCATAATATCTCACCTGTTGCTGATCAAACACTAAATAGGGTAGATATCTTCGTATTTTCCTACCCCCCAATATAGGGAATATGTTAGTGCCATAAAACCCAGCTGTAACTGCCTTAAATGTTGAATTAACTTCAAATTTCTGTTTTTCACAAT
>CBDUQO010000013.1:0-19566 GCA_965369365.1 uncultured Methanosarcinales archaeon | reverse complement strand
ACGACTTTGAAGTTGAAGAACATCACAACTTCATTGCAAACAATATCCTCTGCCACAATACCATCGAGTTGATCGCATTTCTTCTACACGTTCACGAGGAGATGGGGGGAAAGGGGAAAATCCCGGATCCGACACTCTTGATCTGCCCGATGTCTGTTGTTGGCAACTGGCAGCGAGAGGTTGAGCGTTTCGCACCGCATCTTCGGGTGATGATCCATCATGGCACTGACCGGCTCACTGGCAGCGACTTTGCAGATGAGGCAGAAAGAAATGACCTTGTGATCAGCACATACTCGCTTGCGCATCGCGACGAAAAGATACTATCGCAAGTCAACTGGCAGCACATCGTCCTCGATGAGGCACAGAACATCAAGAATCCGGGAGCCAAGCAGACACAGGCGATAAAGCGGATCAAAGCCAGTCAGATGATTGCACTCACAGGAACGCCTGTTGAGAACCGCCTCTCCGAGCTCTGGTCGATCATGGAATTTTTAAACAGCGGCTACCTCGGTAGTGCACGGAGTTTCCGCACGAACTTCGCAATACCGATCGAGAAGTACCGTGACAAGGGACGCGCAGAGGTTTTGAGGCGCATAATTCAGCCATTCGTTCTCAGGCGTATGAAGACCGACCCCACGATCATACAGGATCTGCCAGAGAAGATGGAGCTTAAGGTTTATCACAACCTCACAAACGAGCAGGCATCGCTTTATGAGGCAGTGGTTGATGAAATGCTCGATAAGATCGATAACTCCGAAGGAATCGAGCGCAAAGGTCTTGTGCTTGCCACACTGACCCGACTGAAGCAGATCTGCAATCATCCCGCGCTCTTTCTCCAGGACGGAAGCGCACTCCCGGGGCGATCAGGAAAACTGACGCGTATTGAAGAGATGATCGACGAGGTGCTTGCGGAGGGCGATAAAGCGCTGATCTTCACGCAGTTTGCGGGAATGGGCGCTATGCTGCGCCACCACCTTCAGGAGCGCTTCGATTGCGAGGTACTCTTCCTGCACGGCGGAACACCACGAAAACAGCGGGATGAGATGGTCCGGCGGTTCCAGGAGGACCGGGATTGCCCGCAGCTATTTGTTCTCTCGCTCAAAGCAGGCGGGTTCGGGCTGAACCTCACCGCTGCAAACCATGTCTTCCACTTCGACCGCTGGTGGAACCCTGCTGTCGAGAATCAGGCTACTGACCGGGCTTTTCGCATCGGACAGAAGAGAAACGTCTTTGTCCACAAGTTTGTCTGCATCGGAACACTTGAGGAGCGGATAGACCAGATGTTGGAAGAGAAGAAAGAGCTTGCAGACGCAATCGTTGGTGCTGGTGAGGCATGGTTAACCGAGCTTTCCACAAGCGAACTCGAAAGTATCTTCGCGCTGAGCCGGGATGCGGCGTGTGGCGGGGCAGGGGACGGGACCGGAGACGGGACAGGGACAGAAACGATGGCGGGAGGTGATCAGTGATGGGCAGACGGGGCTACTGGGACTATTATCATTACACGCCGGCAAAGCCAAAGGCGGTTGCGGACGGCATAAAAGCAAAGAGCAAGCGGGGCGCAATCGGAGAGACGTGGTGGTCGAAACGGTGGATCGATGTTCTCGAATCCTTTAACATGGGTGCAAGACTGACCCGGGGGAAATCTTATGCCCGGAAAGGGCAGGTCGTCTCAATTGATGTCGGCAAGGGTGCTGTTGCTGCAAAGGTGCAGGGCACAGGATCAGAACCATACGAGGTCACAATCGGGCTGAAACCGATCTCTGAGGACGACTGGGCGAAAATTCTGGATGCCATGGCGTCAAAAGCGATATTCGCAGCCAAACTTCTCTCAGGAGAGATGCCAACTGGAATAGAGGATGCTTTTGCCGAGGCAGGCGTTTCGCTCTTCCCGACGAAGAGACGGGATCTTAAAACAGAGTGTTCCTGCCCGGATGGGGCAAACCCGTGCAAGCATATCGCAGCAGTCTACTATCTCCTTGCAGAGCGGTTCGACGATGACCCGTTCCTGATCTTCAAGCTCAGGGGCAGAACAAAGGAGGAGATCGTCGAGTCTCTCAGGAGATGGCGTGCACCTGATGTTGGCATCCCCGCGGAGGTGGGGGTGGGGGCGAGCGCAGCATCGCAAGCAACATCTGGTGAGGGCGCAAAACCGCTTGATTCCTGTCTCGATTGCTTCTGGGAGGCTGGCGTCTCACTGGACTCGTTCTCGGTCAAGCCCGCGCGCCCTTCAGTTGTTGCTGCAATCCTGAAACGACTTGGGGACGCTCCATACATGGTAGGTAAAGATAATATCAGCGCGTTACTCGCAAAGGCTTATGAGGTGGCGGGCAGGAGGGCTTTGCAGATGGCGTCCAGCGAATCGGATCAGGATTTGGAGGATGATGTGCATGGCTAAGAAAATGATGAAGAAGAGAGAAAAGAAGAAGGAACGGATTGCGAGGAAGGGAAAGAATATGGTAAGGGAATCGGAGACTGTGAAAACAGTGGTAGACGAAGAGGTCGACCCCGTGATGGGGAAATTTGATGTAGATACCATCTCTCCAGATATTTTCGAGGATCCTTCGCTGTGGTGGGGGGAATTTAATAAATTGAACTGGACTTGCGAACTGGAACTGTTTTATGCAACGTTTGAGAAAGCGGGAACGGAAGAGTTCTGGGAAAAGCTGGAATCTTTTGAGGCTGTTACTGAAGTTTTCCATAGATCAACCCTGGCTAAGAGAGTAGAAGATGGAGTAAAGTTATTGGAAACTCTTAAGGAGCAGAGACCCGAGCAGTACATGAAACATTTTCAGTATTACGACTGTGACCTTCTCTATCACTATGCCCCACGGAACGAAGATGCGCGGATAGACGAGATAATTGGACATTTCGAAAAGGAGCCTGCGCGGGACGTGGATAAGCTTTTTGCGGTTCTTGACATCCTCAGAATATACGGCAGGGTGGATGGTCTGGATCGGTTGAGCACTGCATCTTATCATAAATTAAAATGTTCGGGTCAGATCGTGCCGAGTGGTGATGATGAACTTCACCATCTATCTATTTTCTGTTCTATTCGGAAATATGTAGCCTCACCGGACTATGGGACAAAAGAAGCGGAAGAAGAGTTCTACATGGAGTTAGAGGCGCGGGATTTCTGGAAATATGGGACAAAGGAGGCGGCTGACAAAAAGTTGCAGACGGTTGTGTCGGCACTACGGGGCGAGACCGGACGAGACTTGCGGCGGGACGATTTTCTGATATCGGACGATCGTTGTGAGGATAACGTTTTTTTGTTGGGTATGGCGTTTGTACGTTATCTGTACACCGAGAAATCGATTGAGTGGGTGACCGGGGATCTCTTCCGCGAGCTTGCTCTTGACTACTTTGCGAGGGTTTCGGCGCAGAGTGAACGGAAGGTTGAATTCTATGTTAGTTTCTCAAAGAAACATCTTGATAAATATCTGTTGGGCTTTTTCGGGTTCCTCTCTCTCAGCGATGCAAAGGGGATGGCTGTATTAAAAGCGATGGAACATTTCTCATCTTTCCTGCACGAGAGGGGTATCTACGATAATCGGGAGTTTACAGATGTAAAACGTGCGATACGGGAGTTTAAAAAGCCGATAGGAAAGATGTATGAGAGAAAATCATGGAAGTATGGGTTTATGGAGATGTGGGAGTGAATGGTGGACTTGCAACCGGAACAGCGGACCGGACCATCACAATCCCGCTAAACAGGGGTGAGAACATGATCCGGGAATGTTACCAACACCAGGGGCTACCGAATAACAAGAACGATTCAAGTGGTCCATTACGATGCCGGATGTAACTACAGTGACGTCGACAATGGTGGTTGATCGATCTTCCGGATCATGAGAATGTTACGCCGCGGGATTCATGTGTGGATCGGTTCTGGCGGGCGGTTATGCGCGGTTTAGGTCAACGGAGACAGGAAGCTCACGTCTGCTGATGCGCTGACGATCATGCGGGCGGCGGCTGGCGCGATAGAATTGGGGCCCCGGGCGAACGCGATAGATACGAGCATGAAAAGAATCGAATTCCACGACAGGGAACCGGAGACAAGAGAGATTATGACTATTCCGGAGGGCGACCTCGGGCCGCGACGACCTGATCGCCTTCATATCACACCCTCGTTTTTTTTGTGTGACCGCTTAGATCCCACCCCGGGCACCCACACAGACCGGACTCTCCCGCAGCCAGTCGATGTCCGGCTGATACAGCGCCCGCAGATCCCTTAGCCCAAGCCTTAGCATCGCAAGCCTGCTGACGCCAAGCCCCCATGCAAGCACAGGACACTTGATCCCAAGCGGTGCGGTCACCTCTTCCCTGAATATACCTGCCCCGCCAAGTTCAACCCATCCAAGACCCTCAACGTAGACCTCCGGCTCAACAGACGGCTCCGTGTACGGAAAGTACCCTGGTCTGAACCGCACATCCGGAAATCCGATATGGTGGTAGAACTCAACAAGATACCCGAGAAGGTTGGCAAACGAGACACCGGGGTCCATCACCACGCCTTCGAGTTGCTCAAACTCGGGTGTATGCGTCGGATCGATCGACTCACGACGGTATGCGCGGTCGATGCAGAACGCCTTTTTTGGGGGATCCGGATGATCTGTGAGGTATTTAATCGTAATCGCGGTAGTGTGGGTGCGAAGAACCTCTTTTTTTGATAGTTCTTTACTCCATTTACCACCCCACCCTGTTGAGCCTGTGCCACCACCGGTTTCATGGACCTCCCTTACTTTCCCGTAATATTCTGGTAGTCCCGATTCGGAATCAAGATAAAACGTATCCTGCATCTCCCGTGCCGGATGGTCTTGTGGCTGGAATAGCGCATCGAAATTCCAGAAGGAACTCTGCACAATCTCACCTTTGATCTCGGTAAACCCCATATCAAGCAGTATCCTGCGCATCTGGTCAATCAAACGCTGATAGGGGTGGATTTTCGCACAGTGTGCCCGCGGCACGGGTGCATGAATGTTGTAAGCGCGGATATTATCCCATTTGCGGCTTCGTATTATGTCCGACGTCAGTTGTACGATTTCTTCCGTATCTTCGGTGTGTGAAAGCCCGGCTGCAAGTTCTACACCTTTTTCGGTTATTTCGATGGTCCTGAGTTTTTTTTCGGTTACATTAACCAGTTTTCGCTTGATGAGCTCCTTCACTGCATTTTTGTGGGTGTCTTCACCCGGAGCGCCACCCTCCATTAGTATCCGGAGCACCGCCTCATCTGCGCCCACATCCGGCGCCGCATCGCTGGCAGGTATGACCACACCATCAGCGATCGCAGCCCATCCCTTGCGCCGAAGCCAGCCAAGAGATATCCCGACCATGGCTGGTGGAAATTTACTTTTAAGATCTGAAGTCGTGATTTTTTCGTTGTGGGCTTGTATGTGCAAAATTATCCTGCGTTCGGGGAGTCCGTCGCTTGCACATTCCTGACCCTCTTCTGTCAGGGCGTATATTTTTGTTACTGATTCATTAACGGCTACAAGTTTCTTTTCCTCGAGAAGAAAGGCTGATTGCATCAGTGCATCAGGATTCAGGTTGGATTTTCCTGCAAGTTCTGCGGGTGTTGATCCTTTCAGTTCGTTCAGTGTTATAAGTACGCGTTTTTCATTTGGTGTGAATTGCATGTCAAGCCATCCTGTGCGAGTCTGTTGTGTACAATCCGTATGCAGTATATGCTGCATGGTTAGGTATTGTGGATGGATATTAAAAAATGTTCTCCGCTGTTTTATATCTTGATTTCCAGCAACCCACACAAAATAGCAAAAAGTCGATGTTTCGGTTGTGCATACCCTCTCTACACCCCAAATCAAGCGTGTTTTATAAATTAATTCTATTGCATAAACAAACACGACCGTAGCTACCACAAAAAAGACAATATCAAACACACACAGTATCCGGAGTTCGGGAATGACATATTCTCCGGTAAGCACCTTTGCTGTTGCAGGTACCAGCGCCATGATCAATGGAAAGATCACTGGAAACATGATTACCGGCAGCAGAAGCTCTCTTGCCTGCGTATTCAGCGTCAGCGCCGAGAGCAGCGTGCCAACAGCGAGAAAACCTACCGTTCCAAGCAATATGACTATAGCAAGCCAGAACATGTTTGGAAATGTGTAATTAAATAAAACCATGAATATTGGTATGGTGGCGATCTCCATGATCACCATCAGCACGAAATTAGACAGCATCTTCCCAACATAGATCACTGTGCGGTCAACAGGGCAGAGCTTCAGCCCCTCGATACAGTTCTCCTCCTGCTCAAGCGTGAACGATCTGGACAATCCGAGCATTCCTGCAAAGATAAATGTGATCCAGAGGATTCCCGGAGCAAGTTCAGTGATCCTGCCATAATCACCGATCGAATTCTTAAACGAAAAGCTAAAAACCAGTATGATGAGCAACGCAAATATGATCATCGAGTTCAGCATTTGTTTCGTCCTGAACTCGGCTGTAAGGTCTTTGCCTGCGATCGCTATGCACCGCATCATATCACATAAACCTGTGCGCCATTGATACATAAACGTGAGCACAACCAGACGGGCAGCCGGCATCCACCGTGACTAATCACTTCGACAAACCACTATGACACCAGTCATTCACGCCCAACACCCGCGTGGCGCTTTGAATCATCCGGATATCCGAAAGATCACGTCCCGACCCACACCGGCTCTGTGAGCTTCTTTAACGTTGCAATCGCAGACAACACCGCGATGTAACTCGTCTTTGGATTCATCGGTGACGGCATATTCTCATTTTTAACCGTCAGCACGCCAAACTCCCCCTTAACCTCAATCTCGTGAACATTCCGCGTGGTTCCCGGATCCGCAATAATTCGCACCACCGTATCCTCGTATCCGATGCCTGCAAGACTGAGTGTGCCTGCCACGTTCACATTCGCGGGAAATGCCTGCACAGCATCCGCGGCAGACCCTTCAAAGAGCAGTGTCTCCTCGGTGAGCGACGAAAGATCAATCCCACGTTCCTCAACGTAAGGCGCACCGGAAAACCCTGACGGTGGCTTTCTCGTTGTTAGCACAACTGACTCAATCCCGCCGACCTTCGCTGATTTGATGCCGTCGATCCCGGCAACCGCACCCGATGGAATATAGATTCTGCAGCGGTTGCGCAGTGCCAGATCCTTCAGACTGTCCAGGAGTTCCGCATCCGAGAACGCGCCGACGCTCATGACCATAAGATCGCATCCTGCCAAGAGCACTGCTGGCGCGATCCTGCGCACCGCGCTCTGTGATGCCGCCTCAACAACGATGTCCACGGATTTCGCCATTCTGCGGATGTTCATCGCCTCGGGGTGGGTGACAAGCGAGTCTGCGAGGTGTTCTATTGCAGGATCCCGGTCACATATTGCGACAAGATCCGCATCAATCACCCCCTTGTCGATTGCGCGGCATATCGCGCTCCCGATCGTACCGCACCCGAACACACCGATTTTCAATCTACTTTCGGTCATGTTTTATCTCAATCGTTATGTCTGCGTCTATCGTTGTATAATCAACGCCTTTCAGAGACGCAACCATCCCGAAAATCGTCTTTGAAACGATATCCTGAACAAATGGTCCCATCGGTATCTCTTTTCCGTCAACGGTAGCTCTCACAAATCCCCCCTGCATCAGACAATCGGATATTGCCTTTTCCCCCCGAAATATCGCCTCTGCCATCTCTATGCAGTCATCGTATCCGCATTTTCCGCAATTCATCCCGGGAAGTCTGTTGCACACCTTCTTGACCTCGATTGTCGCTATTATGTAACTGAGAAGACCCTCAAAGTCATCGGTTGCGGGATTGTACCTGCGCACGTCGTCCTCGCCCTCGATTGACATCTCGCCGAGAACAATCTTCGGTATTGCCTCGGTCTTGTGTCCTTCAACAATTATCACATCAGGAGCCGTCATGCTGTCCGTGATTCTCAGGATGCGATCGAGCGACATGCCAGTCTTCATGATAAAGGCGGTCTCGTCCAACGTGCTCGCGACAACCACCCCGGCACCAGATTCACCATGTTTCCACGTGTCCTTTCCCTCAGCATCCATTGAAAATCCATCTTTTGGAATGTTCTTTACTGTGGACACGGAATATCCGCGCTCTCTTAATCGTTCAATCAGTTTACAGACTAGAGTCGTCTTTCCAGTGTTGTGATAACCAACAACACCGATTGTGGCTGCGTTAGTCATTGTATCGATCCTCCGCTTTGGTATTCATAATCTCTATTTGTTTGACAGTCTCATCAAAATCGCTCTCTTGTGAGTCCGTGTATCGTATACGCGCCCGGTTGAATTTTTCATATTCTGTTTCCGCAAGCTCCTTAGCCATCTCATGCGACATTCTTCCCGCATGCTCCGGAATATTCCAGTCGTTCAACTGCAAAAAACCTTCCTTCATTGTATAAAGATGCATATCACCACCCCCCACCCGAAGGGCAGTTTTTACTCGATTTTTTGTGAAAAAATCGTTCATGTGCATGGGAATGCGGCGCATCGCCTGTCCTTCGGCAAAGACAAGATATTGTTCAACAAGGTTGTTAAGCCCGCGCAGCTCCTCTTCATCAAGATAATTTTTGGCGATAACAACATCCTGTTTGCGCACTTTCTCGCCCCGCCAACTGGTAAGCCCCATATTCGGCTTGTCGCTGTCCGCTCTGCTGTAAATCAGCTCTGCGGCGGTTTTTTCAGTTATCGCCCAGTGTAATTTGTTCTGGACGGTTTTAAAGAACATCATGCTGAGTTCGGTTGTGGGATCATAATCGATACTTGTGGCGTAGATATCGGTTATCTTCTGGTAAAAACGCCGTTCGGATGTGCGAATGTCCTGGATACGGCGCAGAAGTTCATCAAAATAATCAAAGGGCTGATCCGGGTTTTTTAGCCACTCATCGTCAAGAACAAAACCCTTGACAATATATTCCCGCAGCCGCTGAGTTGCCCATTGGCGGAATCGGGTGGCAACATGGGATTTTACGCGGTAACCGACAGAGATGATCATATCCAGACTGTAGAATTTCGTTCTGTAATTTTTGCCATCGGCAGCAGTTGTTAAGAAAAACTTAATAACTGACTCGGGATCGAGCTCCCCTTCCTCAAAAATGTTCTTGATGTGTATATTGATATTGGGAATCGTTGTCTGGAACAACTCCGCGATCAACTTCTGTGTCAGCCAGACAGTCTCATCCTCGAGCAGGACTTCAATTTTAGTCTGACCGCTTTCTGTTTGATAAAGCAGGATTTGTGAGTTGTTTTTCGCTGGTAGATTATCAGTCATTATACGCCTCCCTGTAAAATGACCCGTACTTCATCAATCCGTAGTAATTGAAGTCGCCGCCCCGCCCGGAGGGCAGTTTTTGATCAAACTTTTGTGAAAAGTTTGCTGATGTGAATAGATCGTATCCCGCACCGCAGGCACCCTTCCCGCCTTTCCGATGATCCAGTCAAACTCTGCGGGCGACAGGTATTCGCCTGACGTTGCTCCTGCTGATTTCGATATCTTCTCTTCCATTAATGTGCCCCCAAGATCATTTGCGCCGCAATGGAGCGCGTACTGGGCGAGTTTTGTCCCGAGTTTCACCCAGCTTGCCTGGATGTTTTTGATGTGGGTGTTTAGCACGATTCGTGCGAGCGCATGCATCCGCAGGTCGTCAATTCCGGTGATGCCGTAATTGCCGCTTGCAAGCATCTCGCTTCCGAGTTCGTTGTTGTGCGGCATGAACGGCAGCGGCACAAACTCTGTGAACCCGCGGGTCTCCTTCTGGATATCCCGTATCAGGAAGAGATGCTCGATTCGATCCTGCACAGTCTCGATGTGCCCGTACATGATCGTTGCAGTCGTTCTGATACCAAGATTGTGCGCAGTCCTGATGACACTTGCCCATTCTTCCGTATTCAGCTTGTCAGGGCATATTTTTTCGCGCACATGGTCCACAAGGATCTCTGCTGCGGTTCCTGGCATCGTGTCGAGCCCTGCGTCTTTCAGCGCAACAAGCGCGTCTTTGACGCCCACACCGTCCCTTGACGCATGGTAAACCTCCATCGGCGAGCATGAATGTAGGTGAATGTCCGGAAACTCGGATTTGATCGATTCAAGAATCTCACAGTAGCCCGCAAGCCGCATATCCGGGAGAAGCCCGCCCTGAATGCAGATCTCGGTTGCGCCGGTTTTGACTGCCTCCCGCACCTTCTCGAGAATCTCGGATATATTCATTCGGTAGCCGTTTGGGTCCCTGAATGCGCAGAACCGACAGGTCCCGATGCACTGGCTCGTGAAGTTGATGTTTCGGTTGAGGATGTATGTCACGGTATCGCCGACCGCTTCTGCGCGTAGCTCATCTGCCAGTCCAAAGAGTTCGGGAGGTGGTGCGTTGGTAAGCAGTGTTGCATCCTCTTTTGTACATTCACCAGCGCGGGCGCGGTCGATTAAGTCGGTGGGAAGCATGTTTTGCAGGTCTCCGTATGAAACAAATCAGTTAGAATACGTAAAAAGACTGTTGCTGCCTGTATATTTATAGAAACTCGATATCGTCGTCGATCGGTTCAGTCACAGCGCTACCGTCACAGGCATTGATCTTGATGCTGCTGCTCGCACCGTCAACCGCCCAGAACGGCAGATAGACCAGCTCAGCCTCAAGAGTGACATCGCCTGGTCTCGGTTTTACGGTTTTGTGCTCGGTTACGATGGCATCGCCGGATTTACTGGTGAATGACATGGTTTTTGTGTTGCTCGTGATCGCATCAGCCCGTACCAGTTTCTCAACTTCTTCTTTTGACATGACTGAACTTTTTATCACGTAATTCTCGCAAGGAACTGATATTTGATCGTGTATCTCCTTTATATATTCATATTTCTGCTTATTGAGAGCGTTGATAGCACCCAGATTCTGGGCTGATATGTGCACCATCTTCGTTTTATGTTGCTGATATCCATCAACATCACATTTGTAATTCCAAAAAGGCACAAATTCGATGACAATATTCCTTATATTGCCAACAAACCCCTTCGCAGTCGATATCGCACGTTTTTCATCCACCATGATCGGAGCGCATCGCAACTGGAGCAGATTACGAGAGTTGACGTCATCAACGGCGTGAGTGACAGTTTCAGCACTCTCGGACATCTGAATCCTGTTGTTTCTGCCATATCGGTCATGACCGTAGCTTGCGGATCCCAGAAAATCATAATACGTACTTTCTGCCTCTGCGAGGATCGCCTTTCCTATACGAGTCTCAAGCTCGCCACGATCCCACGTCCTGATCCTGTGCTGATCTGCAAAAACACCAGTCCAATCAGTGATTTCATCGGATATGAATAAAGCGTCGGCAGATCCGCGTACTGTGCTTCCAAAACACTGCAAATCATCTTCAGTCGCCCCACACTGGATGTATGTTGTATTTCCATCCTTTTCCACCACCAGATCGACCATCGAATCAGCGGGATTGGCATCTAGCAGGTTCATCGGACTATCCCAACCCGTATTTTGTAATTTTACGCTATACCCCTGTGATTTCAGGATGTTTATGAGAATATCGAGTACGACCTGTTTGTTCATGATTTTACAGCCTTCTACACCATATTATACTTTGATTAGTTCACGCAGACGATCATCATCCATCGGGACTGGTGTCGTGGATTCTCCGCAATTCATGATTGTAGTCGCGAGCGTCCGGTATACATCGGCGATTTCGGAATCCGGCGCTCTTTCGATGACCGAAAAGCCCTCCCGCTCGCATTCCTGCACGATGTCATCTTTCGGTATGAATGCAACGAGTTTACTCCCAATTCCAGATGCAAACTCGGTTATAATCTCTTTTTCGCGAGTAACGTTTCTTGAATTGCATATTACACCGCTCAGCGGCATTTTTAGTTTTTGAAGTCCCTTTGCGATGTTGTTTGCAGCATAAATTGGCATATATTCACCAGATGAGAGAATGTATGCTTCGTTGACCAGATTTTTCTGAATCGGTGCCGCAAAGCCACCACACACAATGTCGCCGGGCACATCATAGATCACGAGATCGCTGTCCTTGATGGCAGATGTGACCTTTTGCAGCACATTTACGGCGATGATGATGCCCCTGCCCGCGCAGCCGACACCGGGTTCAGGTCCACCTACTTCCACACATTTAACACCCTTATAACCCTCATTGACGATATTTTCCTCGCATAGCTCAACCCCCTGCCGCATCAAGTCCATTACCGTGGGGATCCGCTTGCCACTTAGCAGTGTGATCGAGGAGTCGCTCTTTGGATCGCATCCGATGATGGTAACCGAATGCCCTTCATCAGCACACGCTGCTGCAACGTTTGACGCTGTGCTGGACTTACCAATCCCGCCTTTGCCGTAGATAGCTATTCTCCTTGCTCTGTACATGCACCCTCAAGCGCAGCTATGTATTCTCGATATGATGTGACTAGTTCGGTTGTTTTATCCATGAAAAGATGGATACGCGCATAAAAATCAGACATATAGGCATCATTGTCTTGGTATTCCGCTTCTTCCAACCCTGCTATCGATTTGGATACTTCTGAAAACTCTTTTTCGCGGGCATCCACAGCATCCTGAAATTCAGATAAATTAGTTACATCCATGTCCGGTATTTTCACTGCCAATGGTATTTAATGTAACCGGTGCATGCAATGGCAGGTAAGATTTACAAACTGCCAACCGCAAGCTGGCAGGGTTTCTGATCGCAAGGAACACGCGCACCCAGGCAGATGATGGATAAGTGTGGATACTAATAATATGAGTTGTTTTATATATCTTTCCCCTCACCGCTTCTGCCCGGTGAGTTCCCCGCGCAGCGCGATCGATGCAGTACTTAAGAATTCGGACTGCTTATCTTCATCAAGGTTCCCAATCCTGGACCGGATCGCGTTCTCATAATGCCAGATTACAATCTCATGATCGACCGGACCGTTTGAGGACAGTTCAAGCGCAAGCAGATCAAGAGTTGACAGATAGATTCTCGGTCCAAGATGAACTCCAAGCTTCCGCATTGCTCTTGTAGTACTTATGAGTGGAGAGAATAGTTTTTTAAGACGTGGCGCGAGATTTTTGTAGTAGTGATCTGCGTGCTGGGCTATGATCGCAAGTTCGGTCTCTTTGTCCGGGTAATTGACCACGATCCGTGCGTTAAAACGGTCCAGAATATGCTGCGGCACATCTGTGATGCCAGAGATGTCATAAGGGTTCATGGTTGCGATCACGTTTGCGCGGAGCGGTTTTGTGAGCGGGGTCTTCGGGAACGATACCTGCCACTCTGCCATGATCTCAGTGAATATGATCAACGTGTATTCGCGGAACCGGTTCAGTTCGTCAGCATACACAATTCCGGGTGTGTTGCTACCGTGCGCACGGAAAAGGGGTCCGGAAAGGATATCCATCTCGCCTTTCCGGTACTTTCCGATGTCAAGGTCGCCGATCAGATCACATGGCAGGGCATCATGGCTGCCGGTCACCCGGACATAAGGAACGTCCCCGATATCGGCTTTCAGTGATGCAATCATCTGGTTTACGGCGAGCGTCTTTGCCGTGCCAGGTGGTCCTTCTACCAGCAGATTGAAGCGGAGACCGAGTTTGATTGCCTCTGCGAAGAGGCGCAGGTAATGCTTCATCTCATCCTGCCCAAATACCACAAGTTCAGTCATCATGCTGAATGTGAGGGCAGGTCGCCAAAAGGATTCCTATCAAATGTCCAAAAAACGCCAGAGTGAGTTTATCTATCATGTAGTTACAATTCCCCTAACACAAAGGTGATATGAAATGGTAAATATTGTAGAAGCACTGGTTCCCGGCGGAAAAGCGACTGCAGGACCTCCACTTGGTCCGTCGCTTGGTCCGCTTGGCATCAATATTAAACAAGTGGTCGATGACATCAACGCGGCGACAAAGGAATTTGACGGCATGCAGGTGCCGATCAAGGTAATCGTCGATGATAAAAAGAATGTGACCATAGAGGTAGGGATACCTCCAACTCCTGCCCTGATCTTAAAGGAACTCGGGATTGAGAAAGGCGCTTCAGATGATGAAATTGTTGGGAATCTTACCCTCGAGCAGGTGCTGCGGATTGCACGCGTGAAACAGGACAGTGTTCTTTCTTACGCACAAAAACAGACTGCAAAAGAGATTATCGGTACATGCGTGCCGATGGGCGTGACCGTTGAAGGTATGGAGCCAAGAGCTGCGCAGCGGGCAATCGATAGCGGGGAGCTTGAGATACCAGATGAGTCATGACTGTGACAATCAGATCATAGAGATCGCACGCGCAATCCTGCGGGAGGGTGCGATCTGCGACCACTGTCTCGGACGGCAGTTTGCGAAGCTGTCGACCGGCACGACAAATCTGGAGAGGGGACGTGCGATCCGGCTGGTGCTCGACATGATCGCGGGCATTGGTGCAGACAACGATGGAGCGGATGCATGTGCAGATACCGCGGTACGGGGGCAGGGACCGGAAATAGAACCGGAACCTGATCATGCCCTGGAACCCAGGCAAGCAAAACCGGAGCGGTGCTGGGTCTGCAACGGCACATTTGAGGAACTGAATACATGGGCGTCAAGGGCGATCGAGGCTCTGGACAGGTGCGAACACGAGAATTTCCTTGTCGGAACACTGTTAAGCGGGCTGCTATCCGAGAACGAGGAGCTGCTGTGGGAGATTGTCGGGACTGAGTATGCTGAGCCGCTTAAATCCGAACTCAACCGCGAGGTCGGCAAGCGCATAGCAGACAAGACGCAAAAAGGCGTGGATTTCACAAAACCGGACGTCGTTGCCATGCTCGATCTTGCGAATGCGGAAGTTCGCCTGCAGATCCGGTCGATCTACATCTGCGGCAGGTATAAGAAGTTGATGCGCGGCATCCCACAGACCAAATGGTCGTGCAGGGCGTGCCGTGGGCAGGGGTGCGAGGAATGTGGTTTTACCGGGCAGATGAGTGTTGCATCGGTCGAAGAACTCGTCGCAACCCGCGTTATCGACGCAATGTCCGCTGTTGACACGGTCTTCCATGGAGCCGGGCGCGAAGACGTTGACGCACGTATGCTCGGGGACGGGCGCCCGTTCATCATCGAAGTCAGGGAGCCACACAAACGCAGCACCGATCTTGCAGCACTTACTCAGGCGATCAATGAATACTGCGAAGGAAGGGTTGCAGTCTCCGGTCTCACGTTCGTTGACCGCGAGATGGTCGGGAAACTGAAGTCAATGAAGCATGACAAGGTATATCTTGCAACAGTTTCGTGCGCAGGTGTAGATCAGGCTACGCTGATCCGGGCGCTTGATGCCATAACCGGCACGATCAAGCAGCGCACACCATCGAGAGTCGTCCACCGGAGAGCCGATCTGGTGCGGGTGCGGAAGGTGTATTCAGCTATGCTTGAATCATTTTCAGGCGACTGTGCCGTGATCAAAATCGAGTGTGAGGCAGGGCTGTACGTGAAGGAACTGGTCTCAGGCGACGGGGGGAGGACTGTACCGAGTTTGGCGGGCGCGGCGGGTGTGGGTGCGGGCGCGGATATGATGGTTACTGCGCTTGATGTAGTGGCTGTGAAGGATCCGGTTGGTAAGTGACTGCACGATTGTGCCCATACGCGCACGATGTAGTTATTTTTCTTGTCGGAAGGTACATAATCGCATCGGGCGACTAATCAACATACCCGAGTAGTTACTGTTTGCGCTGACCCCAACCATTCACAACACTGCCGGATCACATATCCCGAACCCTATAAAGCACCACGCGATCAAAACCGATCCGCCTGAATGCCACTGCCACAGCATCCTGCACAGCGATGAAGCGCTTGACGTCACCAGGCTGGACCTCGATACGCGCGATCAGGTCATGGTTTACCCCCCAGGTCCTGACCCGGACTCCATATAGCCCGTGTGCATGGAGCACCGATTCAGCATTCTCGATACGAGAGAGTCGTGGAATCGTAATCTTGGTTCCGGATGGGATCCGGGTTGCAAAACAAGACTCTGACGGAGCATCTGCGACAGAGAGTCCAAAATGTCGGGCAATCGCCCTGATTTCTGACTTCTCCAGCATAAAATCGACAAACGGCGTGAAAACATCCGTTTCCCTGATCGCAGCATATCCCGGTCTATCCTCTGCGAGATCGGTTATGTTGGTCCCATCTGCGATTGTTTCGATCCCGTTTTCTGCTGCGATCGTCTGTAATTCCCTGATCAGGTGTTTTTTGCAGTGATAACACCTGTCACGCAGATTTTCTGTGAAATTACCATTCCCAAGTATCTCAAACTCGAAGACGTGGAGTTCTATGCCGATCTCATCTGCCAGATTCCTGGCGTGAGCAAGCCCGCGATCCCCGAGCAGCTCTGAGCTAGCGGTTGCGGCAAGCACCGTTGCGCCGCCCGGCTCTGCAAGTTTTGCAAGCTTTGCGAGCACCGAACTGTCCACGCCCCCGGAGAATGCGATCAGGATGCTGCCACGTTCCCAAAGCGCATCTTTCACGCGCTCCACCTTCTCGGCAGTCTCGCTTGACGCGATCGTCTCGCCAGTATTGTTCGTTTCGTTCATATTATGTGGCGTGCCTGCCATATATCAGACAATGGCGCGCGACCTGCATGATTATTTCTACAAAATGGCAAAGAAAGAAGGTTATCGATCAAGAGCAGCGTATAAGCTCAAACAGATCAATACACGGTTCCGCATCATCAGACGTGGCGACGCAGTTGTCGATCTTGGCGCGGCGCCGGGCGGCTGGACACAGGTGGCGGCGGAACTTGCAGGAAACCATGGCACAGTCGTTGGTGTGGATCTCCAATCGATCCGCGACATCGATGGCGCAGTCACCATCGTGGGTGATATTAGGTCCGAAACGACGCTTGACGCGATCCGGCAGGTTGTTAGTAGCGCTGACGTGGTGATCTCTGATGCCGCCCCAAACCTTGCGGGTGACTGGAGCTATGACCATGCCCGGTCAGTCGATCTGGCGGAACATGCACTTACATGCGCACAAAAGATCTTGCGACCGGGCGGCAATTTCGTTGTTAAGGTGTTTCATGGCGATTTATTCCCCGGATATCTGCAAAACGTGAAAGTGCTCTTCAGAAACGTGTATTCTCACTCGCCCATGGCATCACGCAAGGCAAGCGCTGAGATGTATATCGTTGCAAAGATGTTTAGCGGGGACAAAGGTACCACTCGTGCCAGAGATCCTATTGATGTCCGAAACGATTCAAACATTCCGGGTGTGCCCCGTTCTCTGAAGAGCATCCGGGGGGACCGGAGCGGCAGGGGTGGAGGTAGCAGAGATGGCAAAGATCATAGAGATACTGTAGAATAGTATGAACAATACGGATTAACTATTATGAGATATGATCCCGATGTGAAGGAATGACATCCATCAAACAAATGACCTTAAACGACTCAAACCAACTTCAGACGTCCCAAAACTACAGGGACTGGTTTCCTTACCCTGCATTCCGCCCACATCAGGACACGATGCTCGATCGGGTGCAGGAAGTCGCCCGTGCCGGCGAACACCGCGTCCTTGCGATCGATGCGCCGACCGGAAGCGGCAAGACCAGTGTGATTGCATCACTACTTGCAAACCGCGGAAAAAACAAGATCGTTGTCGTGCTCAGAACCGTGAGCCAGATCGGAGTGTACCTTGATGAGATTAAAAAGATCAGGGAAGAGACCAAACACACTCCGAAGGTTGCATACCTTGTTGGAAAGCCAAAGATGTGTAAACTGGCTGGCGAATTTGAGAACGTCTACGCCGGATGTGATCTCATGAAAGTCTTCACGATGGACTTTCTTGTGGCGAAACTGCACGAGAAGATGCGACGGGACAATCGGAGTGCGCAGGAGTACAACGTCTATGATCCAGCAAACGATCCAGGGATAGAATTGGAGATCAGGGGCGAAACTCAGGGATACCGTACGTTCTGCCCGTATTACCTGTTTTCAAAGGAAGCGTACACTTTCGAGGGCGTGGAAAATTTCAGACCATCGAAACAATCGAAGAAAGATAGTGAATCAATCATACAGGAGATTCTATACCCTGAAGAGCTGCAAGAGCATTGCGCACAGACCTGCCCGTACGAAGTGATGGCGATCAGCGTGAAGGGTGCCGACATCATCATTCTGAATTACAACCACGTCTTTGACGACACGCGACGGGATGTTTTGTTTGACTGGCTTGAGATCGATCCGGAAAATACGATTTTACTCATCGATGAGGCGCACAATCTGGGAGACACTGTGAGAAGCATCAACAGCGACACGATCACGATGCATGTCGTCGATAAGGCGATATCCGAGGTAAACCAGCTTTCAGGAGATAAAGACAGGACCATAGCCAGGTCAGCAAAAGATATTCTCTCAAAGATTAAGAGATACATGGAAAAAACGCTCGATAACTGGCAGAACAAAAAACAGGGGGAAGACTGGTTCGATCCGAGGATGTTTGCGGATTTCATCTACTCGGACGGTGGGCTTGGACTTGCCCGGGACGATTCCCAGACTGTTTCGGACCTCTTAAAACTCGCACAGAACATCAGAACCCGGAAACAGAAGTCCTCAGAGTCAGCCGATGTGTTTCTCGGGCGAATTGCCGAATTCCTGTTCATGGCGCACCTCGCAAAAGATGATTCCTCATATCTTCCCGTAAAATCAATGAGCGAGGATCGATGGTTGACGCTTGAGATCCGCAGCCTCGACCCAAGCCCGGTCATCGCAGGCATCGCGGATACCGTCCACGCAACGGTGATGATTTCCGGGACATTATCCCCGCCAGATGATTATGAACTCTACTATTTCGGCAAGAACGGGCGGGCGGAGATGTTAACCATCCCAAATCAGTTTCCAAAGAAGAACCGGCTCGTGCTCGGGGCAAAGAGTGCAACTACCCAGTCTGCGTACCGGAACGATGCCGAAAATCGAAAAGAGATAGAGTTTCACATGTCAGCTCTGATAAAAGGTGTTTCTGGTAATGTTGCTATCTATTTCACATCATACTTCATGCTGGACCAGTATCTTGAGTACTGTGAGCGAATGGCTGATGAATCCGGAAAGATACTGTACATCGAGCCAAGAGAGTCAAAGCATGTCCCGGATCTATTGAAACGGTTCTTTGAATCGGGACGCAGCATGGAGAAAGGTGTATTGCTTGCAGTATGTGGTGGAAAGATGAGTGAAGGGATCGACTATTATGGTGAAGCCCTGAAAGGGGCAATCGTCGTCGGACTTCCACTCGCGGCATTCTCAGAGGTGCAGAAACTCGTAAACGCATACTACCAGCGAAAATACGGGAAAGACAAGGGGATGTTCATCGCATACACGCTCCCTGCAATAAACAAAGCGATTCAGGCGATTGGCAGGGTGCACAGGTCCGCAGACGAGACCGGAGTTCTTGTGTTCTGCGACGCACGGTTTTCACAGGAGAAAAGGCTTGGCGTCAGGCAGCACCTGCCACAGTGGATTCAGGACGAGATGATCGTCTGCGATGGCGCGTGGTCGCGGGAACTTGTTGAAGGGTGGAACAGTGGGGCACTCGATAAAGATGAATAATGGGGGGCTAAGGTG
>CBDUQO010000012.1:0-20969 GCA_965369365.1 uncultured Methanosarcinales archaeon | reverse complement strand
ACTATCTATCATCAATTAATCAAACGCCCAAACTATATAAAACTCACCCTTAACAACGCAGAATCCCCCAATCAACACACCACCAACCACCCACATCCACACCGAACCGGCGGCGAGCTTTTCAGAAAAATCGCGAACCGCCCCCTCTCCGGGCGCAGCAAGCGAAGCGGGGCACGCTTCTGTTCATACGACCGCCGCATGTAGGCGTGCAGGGTGGATCACAATGTTCCCACCGGTTGTGGGACATTCCTTCCACGTTCCCAACCGCCAGCCGCCCGCCATCGCCTGCGTCCGATCAGCACCGGACTGGCAGCGGGGTTTCTCGGAGGTCACGAAGCGCACCCTCTCGGATGTGGTGGAGCGAAGCCCAATTCACTCTGTTGTATGGCAGCCGCTTGTGGGCGTGCGGGGCGAACCGCGATTTTTTCATCAACGATTGCCCGTAATAGCTCTCTTCCTCCTGGTTGTGGGATTTCTCTCCCTTCCTTTTTGGCGGTTTCCAACCAGAGCTCTATCGCAGTCATAACCTCTCTCAACGCCGCTTCCTCGGTCTCTCCGAAGCTTGAGCAACCCGCCAATTCCGGAACTGCTGCAACGTACCCCTCATCCTCCTCGCTATAAAATATCTCTATTGCGTACTTATACATTTTCTTCCTCAAGTAATTTATAGTTCTCAACAACCCTTAAGAATTGTTTAACTTGATATGGCTTTGCCTTTCCTTTAACACACTGGAAATTTAACATTTCTCGCACACCATCCCTAACGTATATTCTATGGCTTCCTTTACCTCCCCTAAACCTGAACCCCAACAACTCTGCAGCTCTGCACACCACCTCAAATCTAACATTTTTTGGATTTCTCTTGAGTTCTTCGTATATTTCATTCTTCCATCTACATATTTGTACATCATTATGACTTAAAACCATTAGCCTTTCGCCTTACGGCGCAGGATTTGGGCAAAATGCCGAAAAGGTGGCATGAAACCGCCCAACATAGCCCCGCCGTCCGCCGTCCGCATCCACACCGAACCGGCGGCAAGCTTTCCCGAAAAATCACGAACCCCCCCCACTCCGGGCGCAGGAAGCAAAGCCAGATACGCGTCTGTTCATACGACCGCCGCCTGTTCTACAAAGACTCGTCGCCGGTAACCACATGAAACATCGAAATCCTGCAAACCCCGACCCGCCTGACTACACACAACTTCGCCACAACTTACTGCGGAGCCCTCTGGAGATACACTTCCTCGTACGGCTGGATGACCACAAAGCCGTCTCCTCTGAATGCCATCTGTAGCGATTCACCGCTCCCGCGTCCGACAAGCGTCTTTAAGGATATGTCTGTCTTTATATCCGGACTTAAGCTTCCGGACCATGCCACCGTGGCATTTGGGTCTGTGAACACAGGTCGGTCCGGCGTCACCTTGAGTGTCAGCGGGTCATAGTGCGTGGTAATAGCGATCATGCCGGTCCCTTCAAGTTTCACATTAAAGAGTCCGCCTGCCATGATTCCGGCAACCTTTTTCAGCAGTTTAATGTCCCACTTGATCGATTCCTCGAATGCAAGCAGGTCGTTCCCGTTGACATAAATTGCCTGATCATCAAGATTGATGATGGAGACTTTCTTGCCATCATCAGCCAGATACACTTTTCCCGTACCTTCTACCTTTGTCAGACTCACGCCTTCCCCGGTAACTGCTTTTTTGACCAGCTTTCCAAGCCCGTGCTCCAGTACACCCTCACGCGTGAACTTGACGTCGCCGGTGTATGCTACCATTGACCCTTTCTTTGTCCAGACCATGCCGTCGAGATTTAGCTCAAGCAGGCGATCCCGTTCCAGTTCGAACGCACCTTCCCCAAGATCACGCTGTCCTGTTGCCTCTATGAATTCATCGATTGAATATCGTCCCATGTACTCGCCTCTTATCGTTGTGGTTCGTGCAGATGCAATGGTAACCCAAATGCACTACAACCCGATGTATGTCATTTATCGAGCATAAATCCGTCGGACATTTCTTAGATATCCGGAAAACCATAGGGGGCAGCAGACGTGATCCCGGATTAGCAGCATCATACCAACATTGGCACTGCGGTGGCACGACCGCCCCTCGCAAAACGGGACAACATTTGCCTTGTGGCGGCGCCTGAATTCGCGGAATGGCGCTAAGATGCGCCTGCGGCACCGCCACAGATATATAACCTCTATCCCAGATAGGTATTCAATGACCAATGATTATGACGTGATCATCATCGGCGCAGGTCCGGCGGGTATGTTCGCAGCCGATGAACTGGCGGACTCTGATATGCGTGTACTGATCATCGATGCCGGGCGGGATATCGATGAGCGCACCTGTCCGATGGACAGGACCAGTATCTGTGCGCACTGTACGCCATGCGGTATTATGTCAGGCGTTGGCGGTGCCGGCACATTCTCGGATGGAACCTTGAATCTGCGACCCGATATAGGCGGTGATCTCACATTGCTGACCGGCGACCATGTGGAAGCATGGAACCTCATCCGCCATGTGGACGAGGTCTTCCTGAAGTACGGAGCTCCCGATGTGCTCAAAGATCCGAATGACCGGGCTGTTGAGAGTCTGAAGCGGCGTGCTGCATCAGTAGGGGCGCGATTCATCAATATATCACAGCGGCACATCGGATCGGATAACGCACCCGTCGTCATCGGAAACTTCAAGGACGACCTTATCAAGAGGGGAGTCGAATTTCTGCTGAGCAGCAATGTCACCGACCTGTCCACCGATAACAATACCTGCAATGGCGTGGTGCTCGAGAACGGCAAGACCATTACTGCGGGTTACGTGATCGCTGCACCGGGCAGGATCGGCGCGAACTGGGTGAACTCGATGGTCGAGACACACGGCATCGCTGCCAGATACGGGAGCATCGATGTCGGCGTGCGTGTTGAGGTCTCTGCGATCATCATGGACCCGATCACGCACATCAACCGCGATCCGAAGTTCCATATCCAGACCAACCGATATGATGATTTCATCAGGACATTCTGCACAAACGAACACGGATTCGTCGTCAAAGAGGAGTATCCTGGGTTCATAGCCACAAATGGGCACTCTATGACGAACAAACAGTCTGATAATACAAATTTCGCATTCCTGGTTAGAATCGCCCTCACACACCCGATCGAGAACACGACCAAATATGGCGTCTCGATCGCAAAACTTGCGACGACCATCGGCGGTGGAAAACCGGTGTTACAGCGCATGGGCGACCTGCGAAGAGGCAGGCGATCGACCGAAGACCGAATCAAGCGAAACCAGGTCCAGAATACACTCAAGGACGTAACCCCGGGCGACATATCGATGGCGCTCCCTCACAGAATCGTGATGGATATCATCGAGGGGCTTGAGGTACTAAACAAGATCATACCCGGAGTTGCGTCCGATTCAACACTTCTATACGCTCCTGAGATCAAATTCTATGCAATGGAAGTCGATGTTGACCGAAACATGGAAACCAGCGTGCGCAATCTCTTTGCAGCGGGAGATGGCACCGGACTTTCCCGAGATATCGTCAATGCCGCTGCAACAGGCGTGCTTGCCGCAAGAGGGATCCTGAGGAGCGGGTAGCGTAGGCGATACGGGGCAGGATGTGGGATATGGGGGTTTTCTATTATTACAGGCTTAACTGATGTAACAAAACCCAGCAGATCGACATAAGGCTCAAACGAGTTCGAGGAACTTAGTTCCCTCTGGCAGTCCGATCATCTTTTCGTATGTGACCGCTGTCGTCAGTCACGCGCTTTGTTGTCGATCGTTCATCCATTTATTCAGGAAATATCCGAATGACTCATTCTTTCCTTCCGCTACTTCCACATCGTAGTTCTCCAGAATTTTTCGCATGAATACTGATCGCGGCATACCTTTGGGAATTAATTGGTTAAAATGTTCTTTGGTGATTTTATCTGTAGTTTTAATCTTTTCGCGGATGCCTAATTTTTTAGAAGTTTTTTCATCCAGTCCGGCGAGATACCAGCCCTCAATTTCCTTGATCACGATGGCTATTCTATCGACGGTTATCCTCTTATCAAAACCATCTGTTATTTTCTCTTTCTTGGCGGTTATGCAAGGAACGTCATCAATATCCCCAATACAGATATAATCGGCTTTCATTGCGTTAATTGATTTAATGAAATTTACTTTCCGCTTCTTGTCCTTTTCTGCGTATTTCGGAAACTTTATCGCGGAATATTTTTCTTGAAGGGACGGCGCCACAACACTCTCAAAGAAGCGTTTGTCATCGTTGCCTTCGATAAAGATGAATAGTAGCTTATAATCCATATTTACCACTCTAACAGATTCTGCACATAAAGCTCCTCAATACCCATCTCATTTTCAAGGAAAATTCTCACTTCTTCTTTTTCGGATGGTCGCGAGGTCCTGGAGAAACCCCGGTCATCGCGATGAACGAGCAGGATGTTTTCTATTCCCGCATATTTCACCATCTCCGGGTTGTGTGTAGTGACTATGATCTGTTTTTCAAATCGTTCCGAAACATCCTTCATCATATCCACTATTTTGGAGATAAGATGTGGATGGATGTTTCTTTCGGGTTCTTCGATGGCGATCACTGGTTTTTCCTCAAAGTAGAGCGCAATAATCAGGGCAGTTATATTTATTGTTCCGTCAGACATTAGCGGAGCAGGCAAGAATTTCATTCCGGAATAAACTTCCTTTAAACTAACGAGCAAGGATTTATCTGCCAATCTATCCACTGTAAGACTCTCTATAAATGGTAAGAGGTCTTTCATCAAGGCTGACATACTCTCTGCTTTTTTTTCATCGTCCAAAATATTTTTAATAATGATTGCTAAATTCTTTCCGTTTGGTTCCAGTTCGGATTTTCCGGTAACCGGTGTAGATTCTTTTGACAATTTCGGATCAAAATTATATATTGAAACATCTCTAAAAAAATTACTTATTGCGAACGACAGAGGCGGGAAAAATATCGGAGTCTCAAGAAATAATTCAGTAGGAGATAATCTCTTCTCTGAAAATCCTTTTTCGGAAGAAAGTGGCAGGGTCACATTCTTCATTTTTATCGGTATGTCGTCCGCTGCCTTTAAGTCGTACTTGACTGTTCCATCATCTCTAATTAGGTTGATCTCCCCATCTCCTATTTTCCCCTTCTCTCTTACTTCCCCTTCTTTTTTTTCTAATTCTATAAAATCGCAGTTGACTACCAGACTCTCTCTATCAACCATATACCCTATCTTTTCTTCATCGGGAGTGGATTTGATGCCAAACTTGTACAGAAAGTCATTAGCAAGGATGCCGACGGGCATTTCATCTTTTCCCCGATCATACATGAATCTAACAGGCGTGTCGCTGGAATCTATACACAATTCTACTGAAACATCCTTAGAATCACCCAGTTTTACATTCCTGATATACTCTATCCCACCCTGCATGGAAATCGCATTATTCAGACCACTTTCTGCTATATCCTTAAGGAATTTGAGAATGGTTAGGAAATTAGACTTCCCTGAAGCATTTGCCCCTATCAGAACGTTAAATCTCCCAAGTTCCATATCCAACTCCTCGAAACTTTTGAAATTGGAAACTTTGATCCTATTTATCCACATTTTCTCACCCGCATATCCGTTCTCATTCCTGCAACATTTTTATACGACCTATTATTTCTGTTGCGTTGAGTATTGCATTGGCAGTGGCGCATGATTAAATCTACCTTGCTTGGAGGCTGCCACTCACGTTGTTGTCGTTTCACCCAAATCTACCTGTAATATAATCCTCAGTACTTTTCTCTCTCGGCATCTCGAATATCTGTTTCGTCCCCCCAAACTCGATTAACTCGCCAAGCAGGAAGAACGCGGTGTAATCAGACACCCTGGCAGCCTGCTGCATGTTGTGCGTCACGATGACAATCGTATAGTCGCGCTTTAAGTCGTTGATCAGGTCCTCGATCTTTGCAGTTGAGATTGGATCAAGCGCACTACAAGGCTCGTCAAAGAGTATCACCTTCGGCTTTACTGCAAGCGTTCTTGCGATGCAAAGCCGCTGCTGCTGCCCTCCGCTCAGGTCGAGCGCAGACCGATCCAACTTGTCATGGATTTCATGCCAGAGCGCAGACGATTTCAAAGTCTCCTCGACGATTTCATCCAGTTCTTCTTTGTTCCGGATGCCGTGCAAGCGGGGACCGTAAGTGATATTATCATAGATTGACATCGGAAACGGGTTTGGCTTCTGGAAGACCATGCCAATCTTCTTTCGCAGCATGACCACATCCACGACCCGATCATAGATATTCCCGCCCTCAAAAAGTAGTTCCCCTGTAACCCGGCAGTTTTTGATCAGATCGTTCATCCGGTTGATGCACCTGATGAACGTGGACTTGCCACATCCGGACGGTCCGATTATCGCAGTCACCTTATTCTCTGGCATCGTGATTGTTATGTCCTTTAAAGCCTGCGTGTCGCCATACCAGAGATTTAAACCTCTGCTCTCAATTTCGATCTTATTCCCTGCCATGATGTCTCCCGTAATGCTTCTGAATCGCAATCGCCACAAGGTTGATCAGAAGCACCATCACAAGCAGCACAACCGAACTCCCGTAAGCCATTTGATCAGAGATCCCCTCTGACGCAAGGATGTAGAGATGGTATGGAAGCGCACGCACCGGATCAAAGAGCGATGAGGGCATCAGAAGCGATGACCCGGCTGTAAACATGATGACCGCAGTCTCCCCGATCGCTTTTCCAATTCCCAGTATAACTCCGGTCATGATGCCGGGAACCGCACCCGGGAGCACTGCCCTCCACACAGTCTGCCACTTTGTCGCGCCGAGTGCAAAGCTTCCTTCGCGCAGACTCATCGGCACTGCCTTGAGCGACTCCTCTGACACCCTGACGATCCACGGTAGCACCATGAACATCAGCGCAAGCCCGCCTGAGAGGATCGAAAAACCAAATCCGAGGTAGATCACAAGGAATGCGTATCCGAACAGCCCGATCACGATAGATGGCACGCCTGCAAGACACTCAACACCAAAGGTGATGATGCTTGTCGCCACACTCTTTGAGGCATATTCGGCAAGGTATATCGCAGCGCCGATGCCGATCGGGACTGCTGAGAGCATCGCAACTACCATGAGACAGAATGTTCCGACGATAGCAGGTAAAACGCCACCCTCCGCCCCGCTTAGTCTCGGTGATCCGAGCAGAAAGGCGAGATTCACTACGCCGATCCCCCGGATCAGGATGTAACCAAGAATGAATGTGAGGATCAATATGGCAATGGATGCGGACGCCCACAGAATCACCATTCCCATTTTATTTGAGGTGGCAGGTGAGATCAATGCGCCCGCGGTCATCGCTCCACCCCCATCTTTGATTTGAGTGCTTTGTGTGATATTACGTCCAGCACGGCGACCACGACGAAGAGTACGATTCCGGTTGCAAATAACGCCTGCGCATGATCTCCTGTTGCATAATTCATCTCAAGTACGATATTTGCGGTCATCGGTCTCACAGGATCGAGTATATCGTAGATCGGGGACGGGAGCATCGAGACATTGCCAGCCACCATCAGGACTGCCATCGTTTCGCCAATTGAGGTAGCCATTGCGAGTATGACTGCGGCAACGATCCCGGATCGTGCGCTTGGCACGATCACCTTCCGTATCGTATACCAGTGTGTTGCACCAAGCGCAAACGACGCTTCCTTGTAGTCTTTTGGAACAGCCCGGATCGCATCATCCGATACGCTGATGATGCGTGGAAGTGCCATGATCGCAAGAATGATCGAACATGCAAGGATGGAGAATCCCCACCCTCCGAAATGGCCCTTGATAAACGGAACCAGCAGCACAAGCCCGACGAACCCGAGGATCACGGACGGGATGCCGACCAAAAGTTCGATTGCATGTTTGATTACGGACCGTACCCTGGCTTGTGCAATCTCTGCGAGAAATACCGCACATGCGATCCCGAGCGGTACTGCCAGGACGAGCGATCCTATTGCGATATAGAATGAAGCCACAATCATCGGGAAAATCCCGTACGAAGGCTCCCCCGTCATTGCAATCGGGTTCCATTTCATTCCAAGACAGAAATCGGCAACCCCCACCTTCACGAGGATCGGAAGACCCTCTTTTAAGAGAAAAATCGTTATCATCGCAACAACCATAACTGCGGTCGCCGCCGAGAGGAATAAAAACGCCTCAATTATCCTCTCGCCGATTTTTTGGGTCATTGTGGAATTGCATCCTTTGTTGGTCTTTGATGGGTAACCTCGCTATTTTAGGGCGTGTTACGACTGGTAACACAGGTTGCGATGTTGGCATATATACTTTATCCCAATAAGCCTATAGACTCTATACACTCTATATAGGGATTTGTGGGATTTGCAGGATTTGAAAAACCCCTTCGTGCATAAGTGATATGGTAGAGACCCGGGAAAAATAGGATGGATGGAGGCTACCAAAACGCAGATCTTCAGAATCGACCGTGAAAACTTCGAAAAAACGATCAAGGCTGCTGCCAGAATTATCAGAGACGGCGGGACGGTCGCATTTCCCACAGAGACTGTGTACGGTCTTGGAGCAGACGCCTTGAATCCTGCTGCGGTCATGAAGATATTCCGGGCAAAGGCGCGCCCTGCTGACAACCCGTTGATAGCCCATGTCTCGTCAAGGGGGCAGATATGTGAGATTGCAGAGGAGATCCCTGCGTGCGCTTTTGACCTGATGGACACCTTCATGCCCGGACCGCTCACATTGATCCTGAAACGAAGAGCGATTGTGCCGGATGTCACGACAGGGGGACTTGATACGATCGCTGTGCGGATGCCGGATCATCCGGTGGCGCTCGGGCTGATCAGGGAGTCAGGCACCCCGATTGCAGCACCCAGCGCCAACCTGTCAGGCAAACCAAGCCCAACGACGGCTGCACATGTCGCGGCAGACCTTACAGGCAGGATCGATGCGATCATCGATGGCGGGCAGGTTCGGATCGGGGTCGAATCGACGGTGCTTGACCTGACGTCACCGACCCCCACTGTACTCAGACCCGGTGGTATCGGGATCGAGGCTATTAGAGGGTGCGTGGACGAGGTGAGTGATGCGGGTGGTGCGAGAGGTGCGAGAGGTGCAGGAGATGCCGGAGATATGGGGGATGTGGGGGGTGTGGCGAGCGCGGGGATTGGCGTGGCAAAGTCTCCCGGGATGAAGTACACGCATTACGCCCCTGAAACGCTCGTGATATTGGTCGAAGGCGATCCTGACCGTGTTGCAACCAGGATATCCGAGTTGATAGCCGAATATCACAAAAATGGCAGCCGTGTCGGGCTTATGATGACCGAAGAGACTGCGGAACAGGTATCAGGCGACGAAGATCTCATATTATGCGCGAGAGACGATCCTGAAGCGTATGCGCATAATCTCTTTGGCAGCATGCGATATCTGGATGGGATGGATGTGGATGTTATCATCGCTGATGGATCCATACAAAGCGAGGGGGTTGGAGCTGCGGTTCTCAACCGGTTGAGGAAAGCTGCGGGAAGTCGATGATTGGGTGCATGCGATGGCTTTCTAACCGTAACCCTTCCGGTTCACCGTCGTACCCGGTCAATGATCGAGAATCGAGATACAGTGGCAGGACCAGAACCGCAACATTATTGCAACACGCCAGAATAATAAAAGAGCGATGGCGCAAATGTTTGATCTATTCGGGAAGAAGGACCGGGAACATAAATCTCGAACCGATGAGTTTCAGCGGCAGATCGATCAATTGAGCGCAGAAAATCAGAAATTGAAGACAAGACTGGATAAAAAGGATGAAAAGACAAAGGACGCGCTCACAAGGAAGCAGGAAGTCGAAGAAATCCTGAACCACACCCAGAAACAGATAACAACGCTTGAAAATGAACTTTTGACACTGAAAGATGAAGCATCGAAAAATATCGTATTCAGTGGAACGTATTTGTTGAACAAGAAGAGTTTTGAGGATGTCGTGCTTGAATTAAGTTCGATGCGGGCGCAATCCGGGGCACTTCACTCGATCTATTTCAATATGAATGCAAGAGCATCTGATTTTGATTTTGGAGATTTTATTGACGAGAACTGCATCTACATGTTCGATCAGATCACATCAAACCACGGAAAAGCGCTTTTTTATGATGAGAACCACTGCATCTCGCTTGCCATCGTGCCCCCGTTTAAAATAAAGCGTTCGGATTGGATAACTGGGGATGTGCTGGATACAGGTCCCCTGAAGACGATGTTGTCGTGCGAGCCGGTCATCTGCATTGTGTATGCACATGCAGGGACTACAGTCGTTGGAATTGTCGAAAAAGACAATGTCCGTGCAGAAATCGTGCGAACAGGTGTGCAAGCGAAGCATACCAAAGGGGGCTGGAGCCAGCGAAGGTTTGAGCGGGGTCGGGATCGTGATATTGAATATCACATAAAAAAGGTGCAGGAAAAGCTCCAATCGATGATTGAATGGGTAGGTGGGGCGGATAGTGATAGTGTAGCTGGCGTAGCTGGCGTAGATGGTGCAGGCGGGGTGGCTGAGATTGATGGCATGGGAGAGAAAACCATCGATTTGGTCATCACTGGCGGCGATCTCCGGCTTGCAAGAGAGATGATCGCAGATACGCTTGATACTATACCAGTGATCGAGAAAAAGGTCGATGTGGACGGAAATCCTGATGATATCGCGGTTAAGGTGGCGTGGGCTGGCAGATTGTACCGGTTATAACCGAAATATTACAGCAGGAACACTGTCGCACACACAACAGTCGTCCACCCCTCATCTACAACAGCGTCATCTGCGATGCCCATGATTTCAGGACTGTCATCTCCTAAAAGGGCGCCGTACATCTCTGCGGCAAGGTTGCAGGCATATTCAAGCGTTTCATCCCTGGAAGTGCCTGTTGTATGGTATTCTGCAAGATACCCGAATCTTCCAGGACTGCCGGGAAGCGCGCATCCGATGGACGCGGAGATCAACTCTCCCGCAATGTCCGACGCGTTTCTCGAAAGGACCACGAAAGCGATCTCTCCCGGGTTAAGCTCTAATCCCTGATTCTTTTGGAATGATCTGGCAGTCCAGTGGCACAATTGAACTAACAATAACCAGATTTAAGTATTCAATCCCGGCATCACGTAGTGCCAACGCAAACGACATTAACGGGTCCGAATGCCGTCCAGCCCCGCCGGTAAAGAATAATTTCCTTGGAACCCGGTGTTTCGCCATTGCCGGATAGCGTCCGTCGCTATCGATCATATAAATCCAAGCGCATCCTCGATCCTGCCAAGTTCAGGTCCCTTTGTGTCGGCACCGGCAAGATACCCGGCAGAGTTTGCAAGCAAACCGGAACCAATTAGCGGAGATCCAAAGTTGACAGTCCCGATATCAACCGGAAGATCAAACACGTCCTCAAGAATATCTATCTCGGAATCGCTTACTCTCGGATGAACTAAAACGCCTTTGTTGGTCGCAACTCCTGCCATACCGACTGTCTTCAGCCCGGCGATGGTTGCCCTCCGCACGTCCACCTGTAACGTATCCGCAATCGTCTTCACAGCCCGGTCGGGCAGATCCGGATGCACGATTGCCGCAGTGTCGTTTGCAAGAACAATGTTTCCGACAGCGGTCATCACATCAGGGATTGCCTGCACATTTATATCCCCGAGTTCCTGCAGCGATCTGATTTCCTCTTCGTATACATATTTTGAGGCCACGAACCCGCTGCAATTCCCACATACAAGCGAGCCTATAACAAAACTTCCGGCAATCGTGGTCTGCATGACCTGGACGCACAACGCATCTTCGATCTGCTTAGTGGTCTCGCGAGGCGTGCCGATCGGGACAAGCGCGACATTATCAGTCACGGTGGCAAAGACGCCAAGCACGGGACTGCTGCCGATCATAAGTTTCCTGTCCATCACCAACCGCCCCATTCAATAGAAAAACTCTTACGTAAATGCATTACCACAGGGAAATCCTCAGGCGAGTTCCGCCTCTACAGCGCCGTTTTCGAACCTTATAGCCCGCACCCGGATGCGCCTTGGCGGTTTCTGTGCGCCACGCCTCCAGATTGCCTCATTGATCGTACGATCCAGTTTGACGTTCTCTATGTCAGTCTTCATGTGCCGCACAAGATATGCGCGCACATCCTTGATCGCCCGCTTGCTCCGCTTCCACCTCGCCGTTCTTTTCACGGATCTCAGTGGTATCGTGTATATTTGCTCTTTTTCCATCATAACGATCAATCCTTAATGCTGCTGCGTCTCCAGTGTCGGCGTTTCGGGTGCGTCGACACTTTCCTGTTTGTTTTCATAATTGCCCATACAGGAACACGTTTATTCTGATTAAACGCCTTTGCAAGGAGTTTTTTCTGTCCTTTTGTCTTTTTGGTCATCGTATCACTTCATGATTGTAGATGTAAGTCCATGTTCTTTGTGCCTATCAATGTATCGCCCGCATACACTTCGATCGTTGCATGGTATATGCCTGCAATTGAGACTCCACTGACTTTTGCTGGCAGATTGAACTCAGCGCACAGTGTGCATGACTCCCCGCTCTCGATCGTTTCGGTGAAGGTCATCTCATACGTCTCGGTCTTATCTTCATCTGATTTCGTCTTCAAAGCTTTGTTAGCAAGCCAGTTATCCAGCTTAACTGCGGTTGCAGTCATAATGATCCTCTCTTTGGTGACCGCATCATTTCCGTTATTAAAGATCGTTATCGTTGCTTCAGACGGTACCCCGAGCTTTAATTTCGATGTATCGATCGATTTGACATACGGCTTCTCAGGGGGTGGTCTTGATTCTCCTGATCCGGACGATGCCCCCGACGCTTCGGCTGATTCGGATTCCGCCTGCTCGTCATCGTTTCCGAGACAGCCTGATAACAGGCACCCGGCAAAAATCACGATCAGGATTACAAATATGGCGATCGTGGTTTTTGTTGTGGATTTGTTGCTTGCTGCCATGGTTTTGCATACATTAGTTTGTGATCGTATAAAACATGTTTGAAATTTCAGGAATCATTAACGTGATTAATCTGGTGCCTAAAGCAATATCTCACGCAACCTCGTTGTACATGCACTGCTTGCCCGGGAACACAAACCTGAGCAAACGGGAGTTTAGCTATAGGGTGCGCTTGAGAGTGGCTGGGGGTAATATGGCTCTTGCGAGCCTTTGCGGTTATTTTCTTGTTAGGGAATGTAGAATTTTAATCGGGCTTCTCCGGACTGAATCGGGGATTTGTATATCATGGTGGGATCTTGCTGGATGGGGCTTTTTAGTGGAATCGATGCCATATCGTTGATCGTCTGCCTGCACCGTATATGTGGTGTGCGCGAATCCATCCACTGGTGTCGCGGTCACTTTCACCGCGCTCTTGGGCGGAGTTTATTTGGGGGCGGGGTGATATACATGTTGAGGAGTTGTGTAACACTGGAAAATGCAGAGAATGGTGCAATGATGGGGGGTGATTGAACCATGTACAACTTTATCGTGGGTTTGTTCACTGAAGAGGATTATACTACGTTATTGGGGGAAAATGGGGGGAATTCTAAGAACGAAAAAACTAAAATTTTGGTTGTACTGCCAAACACGGATGATTCACCATTTGTTATTGAAATTGTAGATGATGGGGGTGAAATTGACGAAAGCTCACCATTGAACGAGTATACCAAAAGAGAGCTGCGCGAATATTTCAATTTTAATAAGTTTGTAAATCCCACGCATAACAACGCTAACAATATTGGCACCAATTCTGCATTAATGAGCCATTCCCCCACCCACTACAAGATCACAAAAGCGTTCATCAACAAAGATCGACAGTATCCCAATGGGAATGCGGTGCTACAATTCCCCTCAAAGAAAGTTGACGCTTTTGAAAAATCAGTCAAGAAGACCGAGTACTATAGCCAGTTCCCAGAGCTTTGTGACCATGTGGCGAGTTTCTTTAGAGATTTTGACAAGATTAACCCTGAAAACAGTTTTGGTTTGGGGGAGAATGACTTCATCGTTTTTCTCGTAAATAAATTAGATATTGAGAGATATTCAGACGTTGTCGACGATTACACCAGCGAAAAAATTCTGAAATATGATACATTCGTGGGAAATTGCGATAGTTGTGAAAAACAGGGTGAACAACTGTATATGTTGACTAGAGGAAATATGTTCGATATAGGTAAAGGTCGAAAATTTCTTTTCAGGCATCCTACACGATACAAAACCAACCCAACATCAAAAAGTCCCGAAAATTTTAACGTTTGCAAAGAATGCGCCATGCGAGTTTATGATTTCTTTGAGTACATCAAAAAATACAAATTTTACAGATACATATTCCCCACAACCATAACGGTTGACACAAACGATTACCGGGACTATTCTTCCGATCCGATTGGTATTCTAAAAATGTTAAAGACTCTATACAATAGGAATCGCTCTCAGGAGTTCGATTATGTAATGATGATCGCCGATCCGAAAGTCGAGAATATAGAGTTCAGATACGTTAATAATTTTAATTATATTCTTCCAAATGAGAACCCTCAGATCAATGTGCAGGATATTCCGATACATTCGACATTGAAAGACCTTGAATCCCGAGGAAAGGAGGGGGGAATTACATCCATCCAGAATGGGAGGGATAAATCAGTATTCTTAAGAGAACTAAACCTTATTTTCAACAACACTCTCACACGTTCCTTGTTTGAAACAGACCCAACGAATTTGATGAAATCGCTTCATCCGTTCCTCAAGCTGAAAATCATTGAATATAATTTTATTATTAGAAACTTTATATATTTTCAAGACGTATCTTTCTTTGATGACCGGGTTTATTCAAAGCTATTTAGAGAGATGCTCTCAGAGCTGGTTATGAATCCAAGTCTTCGAGATGACATGAAGATAGGACCTAACAAAATCCGATTCTTTTTGACAATCTACTTTAAGTATCTGAACATAGAGTCCAATGGGGGCGATACTATTACAGAATATATGGCACTAAAGGATAAAATGAAAGATGCAGAATCTTTCGATCTGGAGAATGATTTCGAAGCGAGCTATTGCATGGGGCAGATATTTTACTATCTGTTGCAGGTCAGCAAAACACCGAACAGGCTGAACCTCTTCACCAAATATACCATGAACGTGCATAACATGGATATATTAAAAACGAAGTTGGTTACAGTGCTTGAGAAGTATTCTCACAACGAATATCTTGATCATAATCGGAGATTTCACAATTTGATCGCCAATGTTCTGGCGTTTGAGTTTAAGACGTCTTATGATGTCAATAAGATACCTCTGTACACGGGTTATTTCGATAGTAACTACTTGTATACTTCCACAAAGGAAGAAGAGGAACTGGAATCCCCACAAGGGGAGGAGAATTAGATGAACTATAATGGCATAGTGGTGGTAAACGCAAAGAATGCAAATTTCAATGCTGGTTTTGATGGTCTTCCAAGGAGATTGCCTACCGGGCGGATATTCGCTACCGATAAAGCATTGAAGTATTGCATACGAGAGTATCTCTCAAAGACAGAACCTGTATTTGTCCGGAGGACCAAAGAGTTCCACGATGGCAAGGATGGGGCACGGGTGGAACGATACCTGACATTAAAGGAAAATTACCTCAAGAAATGTAATAAAGGAGAGATGCCCAAGGACGAAGAGGTTATAATTAACGATCTCAAAGGGTTTATAGACATTCGATTGTTTGGGGTAGTATTCGCAGTTGATAGTAACATATCTATGACCGGTCCCTGCCAGATAAATTACGGGGTTAACAGGTTTGAGGGATCCAACATCTTTTCTTCGGAGATATTATCCCCCTACAGAAATCCAAACGAGAAGAGCAAAGATGCTCGGCAAACCACAATAGGCGAAGAATCCAGAGCAGACAACGTATATTACGTATATGACGTCTGCCTGAACATGAACTCCGCCGAGGGGCAGGGAATTGAAGTAACGGATGATGACATAGCAAAACTGAAGAACGCAGTGAAGTATGCGGTGGGTGACGTAACCTCTACTACGATGTTTGGCTGCGAGACTGTAAGCATGCTCTGGTTCAAGAACAATAATGACCGGATATTTAACAATCTGAATTCGCTGGTGGAGATATCCGAATCAGATGATGAAGTGATCGTGGATTACTCAAAGGTCATGAAACTGGTGCTGGCAGACATCGATATCGATTCCCTCGAAGAATATAACAGCAAGGTTACGAACACCATCCCAAAGCAGATCAATCCGGAGTGAAATAAACCAACAGGTGGCTATATGGAGACAACTCTGGATTATTTCTCTTCGTCTGGGGAAAACGAGGCTGCGAACCAGTCTATGAAACTCCTGACCTTCAGGTTGCACGGGAGTTTTGCACATTTCAATCAGCCTATCAGCAATCGTTTCAGGAATACGTATTCCATTATTCCAAAGCCCCAATTGCTGGGACTTATCGGGTCGATCGCGGGTCTTAGCGGGTATGCGAATAATAAAACCTTCCCTGAATTCTATAGCAAGATTGGAGACCTTAAGGTTTATATCAGGTCCAATAACAATTCAGATAAGAAGTTTATAGTGAACTACAACAGTTTGAACAGTTTTTTGAATAACCGGGTAGACACCGGCTCTCCAAACGTAATAATCAATGAACAGGTGCTGTTGGACCCGGATTATGAGATTGGTTTATTGCTGGATGAAAATAACGATCTGCATAACACAATTATTGAAAATATCTGGCATAACCGCAGTGTGTTCCCCATATACTTAGGAAAGAACGAGTTTTTTGCAAACATCCAACATCAATCCCTGAAAGACTATGAGATGAATTCTGCAAAAGAACCGATGTGCTGCAGCATACTACCCTTCGATGAACTGGAAAGAGAAGGCACTAATAACATGAAACTGGAAATGCTTCCCGTGGGCTTTGATGATGCGTTTAAGTACATCTATCGCTTAATGGCGATACCACAGAAAGAGTGTGTTGTGCCGCTGAAAAATCCAGATAAATGCATCGTTTCGGGTGGCAATGTCTACTATGTCTTCTGATACATTTGGGGAACTATTCAAAGATCTGGACCGAAATTTAATCCCATCCAATCGGTTCTATTCTGCCCATAGACGCGGAGACGATCTGGAATTGCTGGAAGATCATCTGGAGCTCTGTGGCGACTATTTCTTGCACATAATTGATGGACTGGGACTTGAACCGATACTTGATGAATTGATATCCGATCTCTTTGGAGAACAACAACGAACTGATATCAAACAGATCATATCATTTGCAATTTATTATCACGACATTGGAAAACTGAATCCAAACTTTCAAAAAGTGAAAGTAAAAGGAATAAGAGCATCCGGGAATACTCGCCACAGCTTTTTCTCAGAAAGGGTGTTAACTTCATTTCTCCTGCGAAAGTTTCCGGAATTAAGAGGCGCTATATATCTGGCGGTCAGCATCGTCCGGAGTCACCACGGAAAATTAAGCGATTTCACCACAGACGATTATTTCGAAAGTTCCGAAGAGAGAGAAATAATCCAACAAATTCTTCAAATAACGAATATTGAGGGGGCAATGATCACAGAAGATGATAAAAGAGAGTTTTTCAAGAATGGTTTGGACTGGCACAAAACCTTTCTGTTAGTCAAACTCCTGTACGCATTACTTGTCCTGAGTGACTCATATTCAACGATGCACCATGCATATTCATTCAATAAACTGTATCCTTTAAATACACTGAACCAAAACATTCGAGAAAGGATGATAGAATCGTATTCAAGGATTCCCTATAACTCAAATATTGATCAAACGGAGTTTGCGGGCAGTTCTCGATGTGGTACCATAAACGAACTACGAAAAGCGATTTTGATTGAGAGCAGCAACCGCATAAATAAACTTCTGAAGGAGAACAACAGAATATTCATGCTGTCTGTTCCAACTGGTGGCGGGAAGACGAACATCTCTATGAAACTGGCGCTAAATATTCTTGAGCACGATGAGACGATAAAACGGTTGTTTTACGTGTTTCCTTACATCAACATAATCGAACAGAACTATAAAGCGATAGATAATGCATTATTTGACCAATCACTGTTCCCTGATAAAATAGGTCTTGTTTCAGACATATACTCTCGTGCATACATGGACAAGTTCCCGAGTGAAGCAGATGAAGATTCGGTATCGACCCTGAAAAAGATGATGGTTATACGAGATGATAATTTCCTGAACAACTGCATAAATGTGATAACCAACGTAAATTTTTTTAATGGGATTATTAAAAATGGGGGAAACGATCGCTATAAAATCGCTAATCTGTGTAACAGCATAGTTATCATTGACGAGATACAAACATTAAGCGATAAAAATATCAGAATATTTTATGATTTTATCAAGGAAACCAGCAGAGATCTAAATATCTATTATATTGTTATGAGTGCTACACTTCCGAGTTTCAATGATTTTCTCGACGATGTTGAAGTTCCACAGATCATCGAGGATCCTCAGAAATATTACACTCATCCGGTATTTAAAAGGAATAAAATCGTTTTCAAAAAAGATATCACGGATATAAATGGAATAAGAGAATTATTAATCGCAGAAATCAATAAAAATTATCGAACAGGGGATGTAAAGATTCTTGTTACCTTGAATGTAGTCGATACTTCAAGAAAAGTGTACGAAGAATTGAAATCTGATGAAGAATTCAAAGAGTTCTCTTTTTATTTGTTGAACAGTACTACATCGAGTTTGCGAAGGAAGAAGATGATCGAGGAGATTAAAGATAAAACAAAAGAAGGGCGAGTGATGATTGTTTCGACGCAATCCATAGAAGCCGGTGTTGATATTGATTGTGACTTTGGGATCCGGGATTATTCCATACTGGATAGCATAGAACAAATATCCGGGCGGATTAATAGAGAATGCGATGCGCAGAAAGCAAATGTTTCAAAGCTGTTCGTCATAAAATATAAAGATGGCAAGTTGGCAGATTCTAAGAAGATCTACGCCAGTCAGGAGCGGTATAAAATCTTAATAGACGAAACGATTAGCCAAGAGGATGTTGAACAAATATTGGACCGCAAGCAATTCGACAAATATTATAAAGTTTTGTCTGGAGAATTGAAAAAAGTCGCAAAAGATTATTTTCCAAAAACCAATCGTGAAATAGATGATTTACATTATCAAACGATAAACAATACATTGGATGTAATTGATGACAAATTAGATAAAGTGGATATTTTTGTGTGCGAGGAGATCCCGATAGAGTGTTTGTCTGAGTATGATCGAAGTAAAATCGAGTCTTTGGTAAACGATCCCACGATACGAAAGTTAGAGAAGGGGCACAAAATCATATCAGATGGAAAAATAATCACTGAAAATGTTTACTGGGTCTGGAAAGAAATCCTGATATCGACAGATAAATTTGAAGATGTGTATATCAGAAGAAAAATTACCAGCCTACTCAACCAGTTCATCATTTCGATAACCAATATAAAAAACAAAACGTATGATCAAGACCTTTCGGGATATCTCACAGCAGAGGGGTTTGTTGAGAACGATGAACAATTCGATATTATTATATCAACGCCATCGTTCTCAGAATATTATTCATTTGCTGATGGTTTAAGATCGGACAAATTGAAGGAAGCACTAAAAACCCCCTCACTGGGTGTTATTATTTAATAGTTTTCACTATCTCTCGTCTTACTCATGCGCTCCAAAATCACCCTCCGCAAAACCACTCCCTCTCCGATTCACTATGACTACCAGTACGGCGTAGCGGCGATGCTCTATGCGAAACTCACACACGCGAACATCCGGCTGGCAAACGAGATTCATTCGCACACCGGATTCAAGTTCTACACATTCTCAAACCGGATCAGCCCGGACCATACGGGCGCATCGACAACATCTTAACCCACTACGGACATTATCATACTATGACGGACATACAGATACCGGTGATGGTGGAGAAAGAGATTCATGCCTTGATTGAAACAAAATACTACCCTTCGATCTCAGAGGCAGTTATGGACGCCTTTAGAACGCTATTCGCAACAAAACCCGCGCTTAAAATAATTTCGGCAGTACACCTATATTCAAACAACGAAGTTTCCATCTCGAAGGCAGCAGAGATTGCCGGAGTCAGTATCGAAGAGTTCAAGGAAATCTTGGCGAGTCGTGGTGTGAAGCGGGAAATATACCCTGATGAACGAATCGATGAGAATGTGAAAATGATACTGGAGCGAAGAGTTTGAGTATTCTTTTAGATACGGATGTGCTGTCCGCATTTGCAAAAATCAGCGGACTTGAGCTGCTAAATGAACTGTTCTCCAGTGACGAGCTGCTGACTACAAACGGTGTTTATGAAGAACTGGCGTATATAAGAGAATCCGGTTATGATTTTGCCGATCAGATTTTGGGTTTCATTAGGAATACGCCGATGAATGACGTAGAACTCGATATATACCATTCATTCCTGAAACGCACCAATCTGGGCAAGGGAGAATTGCAATGCATAGCGGTTTGCATCGTGCGAGGTTATCCATTCATCACGAATGACAGAAAGGCAAAGAATTTTGCAAGCGCAAAAGGCGTTGTGGCATGGGACATACCATACATATTAAAGGCGCTGTGGGTGGCTGAGATCAAAAGCAAAGAGGATGTGGCAATTTTAATGAAAATGCTGGAGCAGAAAGATATGATGATCATCAAAAACAAAAATCAGATCCTGGAATCTGCAATGGATTAGGCAATCTGCGCGGCACTCCCCCCCGCCCATAAACCCCCTCCCATCCCGCTCATGCGCTCCAAAATCACCCTCCGCAAAACCTCCCCCGCCCCGATCCACTATGACTACCAGTACGGCGTAGCAGCGATTCTCTACAAAAAACTCGCGCACGCGAACATCTTGCTGGCAAACGAGATTCATTCGCACACCGGATTCAAGTTT
>CBDUQO010000011.1:0-21096 GCA_965369365.1 uncultured Methanosarcinales archaeon | reverse complement strand
ATGCTGCTCCACCGCACCTTATTCTCCGAAACCCGCTCCGGAGGATCCCGCGGTCTACGTTCCTCGCTTCCCACGGCATGTACGCCAAAGAGAACAGTTGCATCAGGCACAATTGCCCTGATCCGTGCAGCAACACTGGGCATTGTCTCCTTATCCACATCAGACAGAGCCGGTGCACCCAGCGGGTGGCTATGGATATGCACGATCAGGTTTGGCATCTCGGCTCGTTCAGCCCGGACGTGCTCAACCATCTTCTCAGCAACATAAGAGACCATCTCCGGCGTGGCATGAGCCACCACTTCGTTTGATGAGAACTTGTGGAGCTGGTCAACACTCGTCCCATATCCTGTGAGTGCGTAGACCACCTCCACATCAGGCTCTTTTGGTCGAAAGACGGACTCCACCCGGATCTCCATCTGGCTGATGATGGGGTGGGAGAGTGCAAGCCCCCTGCTTCCGGCAGCCGTGGCAGGTGCTGGGGACGCGGGGTGCATAGCAAGGGAATCTCCCATCCCTGCCATGTCTGCTTGCTCAGGCTTCCTCTTCTTCTTCAGCTTGATCCGGACGGTTCCATTTCCTCCAATGCCCACCCTAATTCGTTTCATCCACCCAGTTACTCCTCTTCAATGACTACCTCAGTCTTTGGAGGCTTCCTGAGCATCATCGCAATGAATACGATCGCAATCACTGCCAGACACCCGACGATTATGTAGGTGTACGGGAGTTCATTCATTCCAGCCTTGCCAGTTGGTTCCGGGTCTGTGGGATTGGGCGACGGCTCTTTCACTGTTAACGGGTGTGTCAGTGAGATCTGCTGGAATGCATCCTTGTCGTCACCGGGCCAGTACAGCCCTGTGAAGTGCACAGTAACGGTACCGGTCCGCTCCGCCTTGATATTGATGTTGACTGTTCTGGTGGCTCCCGGCGGCACCGTAAACGTCCCGGCAACTGTTCCTGCCGCACCACCGGATCCGAAACCCGCGCCATAGACGTGAATCCCTGATGGCACGCTGACCTGCACATCAGCAGTCAATGTCACGTCGTTTACGGTTGGGTTGTACATATACAGTTCAACAAGCCCGTCCTGTGACTTATCGATTACGTCGTTTACAGGGCGCAGCGTTACGGTGGGACCGGTCCGGAACTTTGCTTCGGTAGGTGCGGGCGTCGCAGTTTCTGCGGCGATTTGTTCGATTGTTGGTGTTACTGTTCCCGTAACATTCGTAACATTCGCGGCTGTATCGTTCTCTTGCGCTATCGCTGGCATAACAACCATGCACATGCACAAACACAGAATGCATGTGATAGCAAGTTTCCTCGCATTCATATTCGATTCCTCATATTCTCTTCGATGTCCGGGACTGCCTCAATCCTTTCGGATCATTAGCGCACCGAACGCGACCACAATTGCAATCACCGACAGGATGCCTGACGGTATTGGAAGTTCGCTCTGCTCGTCCGCGCCGGTTTCACCGCTGTCGGCAGTCTCACCACTGTAGACAGCTCCACCAGTTGGTTTCGAGTCTGTTGGATTGGACGAGGGTTCATTCACAGTCAGCGGGTGTGTCAGCGATACCTGCTGGAATGCGTCCTTGTCGTCACCAGGCCAGTACAGCCCTGTGAAGTGGACGGTGGGTGTACCGGTCTTCTCCGCCTTGATATTGATGTGGATTGTTCTAGTAGCCCCAGGCGGCACCGTAAACGTCCCGGCAACTGTTCCTGCCGCACCACCGGATCCGAAACCCGCGCCATAGACGTGAATCCCTGATGGCACGCTGACCTGCACATCAGCAGTCAATGTCACGTCGTTTACGGTTGGGTTGTACATATACAGTTCAACAAGCCCGTCCTGTGACTTATCGATTACGTCGTTTACAGGGCGCAGCGTTACGGTGGGACCGGTCCGGAACTTCGCTTCGGTTGGTTCTGTCACCGCAGTCGCTGTGGCGTTTGGCACCACGGTCTGTTCGGTGGTTGCGGTTGGTGTTGCTGTTGCCGTGATGTTCGTTTCGTTCCCATTCGCAGTCGTGTTGTTCTCCTGCGCAATTGCCGGAATACTCACAATGCAAAGGAACGCGACGCATATCGCGACAAGTTTTTTCGCATTCATTTTCGATTTCTCCTTGTGTTACTGAACAAAATAGTTCTGTTCATGTACAAGAATAAGTTGTCATAGTACATAAACATTCTGGTGGAGTGGGGTGTCACGCCATCAGAAGTTACGGGAGATTCCATGAATCTTTTCAAGTGAATTATGGGTAAAATCTGCGGAATCAGTGGTCATCTGTGGATAAAAGCTTGTATTAACCGTGGATTTTACAAATAAATACCGATTAGATGTTATATACCCAAGAGCAAGATTTATTCATGAAATTTTATACTATATTGGGGTTTATCCGATCGCGCCACCGACGAGGTGTCGGGTTTATTGGCACACACCGCGTATTTCTGAAATTTCCGGTATGTGCGCGTTCTATGCACTCGTAAAAGTGGCGATTCGTGTTTGTTGGCAATGGGTTGTGGATGACGCGCACTCAAAGCGCAGCCCCATAAATCCAGCACCATGCTCCAACCACCACAACCAGAAGAAACGTCGCAACCAGAACGACCCGATTTGCATGACGAATATGCTCGCCAGTCGGAGCAGGATACTCCGCCCCCAGAAGATAACTCCCCGGTTTCTCAAGCCTGCACGAAAGTGCTCCTGCAACCATCGCCATTGGGAAACCGGAATTCGGAGACGCGGGAAGCGCATGGTCACGCAGACAGGTCCGCAGGGCGGCGGCTGGATTATACGGAACCGACGCAAAGAAAATGAATATAACAGACAACCTCGCGGGAATCCAGTTCACAACATCATCCAGCTTCGCGGAGACAAAACCGATCTCCCTGAACCGCTCGTCTCGGTATCCGACCATCGAATCAAGCGTATTGATCGCCTTATATGCAAGAGCGCCGGGAATCCCGAATAATGCAAAGTATAGTATCGGCGAGAGGATGCTGTCCACAAAGTTCTCGGCAGTCGATTCAATTGCAGCCGATGCGATCTTTGGCTTGTCGAGCCCGCTTGCATCCCTGCTCACAAGAGCGACCAGATCGCGCCTTGCGCCAACTAAATCGTTTACCGAGAGTTCCTGGTAGATTAGATTCGAAGAACTGACAAGCGACCGTATCGAGAACGTCGATTTCAAGAAATACGCGGTTACAATGATTCCTGCGATTCGGTAGTGCGAAGCAAGAACGTTCAGCAGCATCCCAAAGGCAGCCGCGCAGGAGATTACGATCAGCGCCAGCGCAAATCCACACAGATACTTCTGCGGCTTTTGTGGCTTTTGTGACTTCTGCGTCGCCTGCTCACATATCCTTGTGATTTTCCGTATCAGCGAACCGATCCGGACCACGGGATGAAGCGTGTTTGGCATCTCGCCGAAGGCAAGGTCGATTATGATCGCAATCGCAAGAACCAGCAACGGCACATGAATTTCCATGAATATATTTTAGCATTCCGACATATTAATGTGCCACGTGCGCAAAGAGACGGGCATGAACTTTGTACATGCAAGCGACTTTCATCTCGGGTATGTGCAATACAATCTTAAGGAGCGGTTCAAGGATTTTGCGTATGCTTTTGATCAGGTTGCCGATTATACGATCCATTCGGATGCCGAATTTCTGCTGATTGCAGGGGATCTATTCCACAAGAGGAATATCAACGCTCCAACATACATGCAGGCGTTCAAGATCCTCGAAAAGCTGAAAGACCACGGGATTCCAGTGTACGTGATCGAAGGAAACCACGATCTCGCATATCACCGGGATGTGAATAGCTGGCTGCAAATCCTTGGCGCGCAGGGCTTGCTGCGGTTAATCCTGATCAAAAAGAGGGAGGATTGCGGCGTTAAACTGATGGGTGATTTCGTTGACCACTGTGGAACACGCAGCACGCACACCACACGCATCTTTGGCATTAGATATCTCGGATCACAGACCAGAAGTACGATACCGGTGGTTGCAGAAGATATTGCAGCAATCAATGACCGGTGCGGCACGCCTGACTACACGATCCTGATGATGCACTTTGGAATGGAGGGGGTGATCAGCACATCCGATATCGGCGAGCTATCCTACAATTCCCTGCTCCCATTGCGTGATGTGGTCGATTATCTTGCGCTTGGTCATTACCACATACAATATGATCGTGACGGCTGGATATTCAATGGTGGAAGCTGTGAAATGGTCTCGATCTCTGAACACAACAAGCCGAAAGGGTTCTACCATGTAGTAGATGGCGAGGCAACGTTTCGGAGCGTGAAATCCCGCCCGGTGGAGCGGTTTGGGATCGACGTGAGTGGCATACTCTCGCTTCAGGACCTGTACAGCAGCATCAGGTCGGTTGTCGAAGGGGTGCCAGCGTCCCGCGGTGGTGGGGCGGGGAATGGCATGGATGATAGGGCGAAGCCGCTTGTGGATATTTCGCTGCACGGTGATCTCATGTTCCCGAGAACGGACGTGTCGGTCGAGAAGATACGGGGAATTGTCTCCGAGCACCTCAATCCGCTATGGGTCAACGTGAAGATCCTTAACACAAAGGAGCCGACCAGTGTCGATGACCGCTCTGAGGTCTCCAGATCGGAGATCGAGCGATCCGTGATAGAGGAGATGGTTCGGGGCACGCAGCACCGCACACACTTGAGCGACGTTGTGGACACGGTAATTGAGGCAAAACAGCTTGCGGTTACCGGAACCGACCCGCAGATAATTCTTGAACGGTTGCAGAGTTCGTTTGATGTGGTTAGTGGCGGAAACCGGGAACAGATTGGTCAGACCGATCTGCCGTTTGGCAGGGGCGGGGCAGACCGGGTGGGTGATGCTGATGTGGATTAACTCAGTCAGGCTTAAGAATATCAAGTCGTACAGCGATGAGGAGATCTCATTCAGGCATGGGGTCAACGGCATCAGCGGGGAGAACGGCGCCGGCAAGACCACGATTCTCGAGAGCATCGGGTTTGCGCTCTTTGATCACCTTCCATATAGCAAGAAGCACTTTCTGCGGAAAGGAACTAAGTCCGGGGAGGTCATGGTATACGTCATTGCCTCTGATAACGTGGAATATACGATTGTAAGGTCGGTTAAGGGGGATTACCGAGTCGAGTCCCCCTATAGAACGCTTGTATCCGGAAAAACTGATGTGCAGGACTGGATCGTGGAGAATCTCTTTGATGGTGCTATAAATTCAGGGGATCTCTCGTCAATATTTGAGAATGCGGTTGGAGTTCCGCAGGGAACATTTACTACGTCGTTCCTTTCGACCCCAACGGTGCGTAAAAAGGTTTTTGACAGCATCCTCCGGGTGGATGAGTATAGAAAAGCATTCGAGAACTTAAGCGATGTCGTAAAGATCGTTAAAACCGAGATCGATGGTCTGGAGAAGAAACATCACGAACTGAAAGGTAGCACAGCGAACTATGTTGAGTTAAAGGAGCGATTCGAACGCGAAAAGACCCTGGCGTCGGTGATAACGGAAAAGATAGCAGGGCTGGAGAAACGATTAGGAGAACTGCAACTGGTGAAGGATGATCTTGGCAGAAAGAAGGAATTGATCGATTCCACAAAAAGAGAGATGGAAAAACTGGAAAGAGATGTTGCAGAGCTAAAAAAAGATCTTGACACCGCAAAAAAACAGTTTGAAGAGACATTGGACGCAAAAAAGATACTTGATGAGACGCGGGACTTAAAAGATGCGTATATTGAATCCCAAAAAAAATTGAAGGGGCTGGACGGGGAGAAAACAAAAAGAAACCGTCTTGAGAAACAGATGCTGAATCAGGAGAATAAGATAAAGCAGATGGAGCAGGAACTGGAAAAAAAGAAGAACCTCTCAGAAGCGCGGGAAAACCATATAAAGGTATTAAAGGAGCTTGAACCGCGGGTAAAGGAACAGAAAGAGCTTGAAGGTATGTGGAAAGTAGTCGAAGACCTGACGCGAGAGATCGATTCGCTCCGGTCAGATATCAGTGATCTTGAGAAAAAGAAGGAGGTGTTCGAAGACCTATCAAAAGACCGCTGTAAGCTTGAAACGGAGCAAACAGAGATTGAACCACTGGTGGAGGAACATAAAGAGCTTGAGGGGGCGATAAAAGTAGTCGAAGAGCAGGCAAGAGAGATCAAATCGCTCCAATCAGATATCAGTGATCTTGAGAAAAAGAAAGAAGTCTTTGAAAACATATCAAAAGACCTTCGTAAGCTCAAAATGGAGCAAATGGGGATTGATCCACTGGTAAAGAAGGCAGACGAGTTTAAGCAGCAGATACAGAAGATGGCTGTCAAAAAATCTGATGTGCAAGATAAAATAAAGAGCATCAGAAAGAATAAGAGAGAAACAGGAGAGACAAACCGGTGTCCGATCCTTGAGGGAGTTAAATGCGCAGCAGTCACAAGTTTTTCAGACTATTTTGAAGAAAAACTAAATAAAAGCGAAGAAGAACTGAAGACGCTGGAGAACGAACTTGCAAGAACCGAAAAAGAATTAAAAGGGATAAACGACCCTGAAAAGCGGATGAATACTACAGGTTCTGAGATATCCCGGATAATCGGGCAATTGGCATTGTTATCAGACGTGAAAGACCAGTTGGAAGCGTGTAATGTGAAATTACATAAGTATGACGCAATATTCTCTCAGGAATACGCAACATACCTAACAGACCTTCCTGACGCCGCAGAACTTCCTGAAAAGACCTGGGAGACAATAGAACTGATGGAAAAAAGGATTAAAGAACTGAACGACCCTGAAAAGCGGATGAATACCACAGGTTCTGAAATATCCCGAATAACAGGGCAGCTAACATCACTATTAAATGTGAACGACCAGTTGCAAGAGCGCAATATAAAAATAAGTGAGCAGGAATCGATCTTCTCTCAAAAATATGCATCTTACCTGACAGACCTTCCGGATACCGCAGAACTTCCTGCAAAGACCCAAAAGACGATAGAACTGATGGCAGAGCAGCTTAAGGAACTGGGCAACCCTGAAAAGCAGGCATCGAAGATGGAAACGCTGATAGATGCCAGAACAGAGGAACTTAACCGGATCAAAATCGGTGAGGGTGACCTGAATGAGGAAAAATCCGGATTGTTTGAGATAAAACTGGGATTGTCCGAATTTTCAGACCTTGACTCGAGGGAAAACGGGATCAGGCAGATAATGCACGATTGCGAACCACATTACCGAAAATATTTGCAGAATGAGAAGAATGCTGGCAAGGTGGAGACATGCCGTAGCATATACGATGATGTGAACCGTAAACTATCAGTGAAAGAGCGGGATAACAACCACATCACACGGACTCTGGCTGAACAGACATCCACGTTCGATGAGAGTGAGTTTGAACGAGTTAAAAAGGAGCACGAAGCGAGGAATATAGAACTCAGCAGCAAGAATGCCGAGTATGACGTAGTATCAAGGAATCTCAAAGGGCTTGAGAAAGACGTTGACGGTATGGAGTCACTGATCCTGAAAAAAGAGGGCGTCAGGCGGAAATGTGAATCAAAAAATGATTTTCTTAGCTACATTGAATTCATAAGGACCACACTCAAAGATTCTGCCCAGTTAATTGCAGGTAGACTCATTAGAAACATAGGAGAAGAAGCTAACCGAATATACTGCGAGATCATCGATGATTACACGCAGGAACTTCGGTGGGCGCATGATTACGCAGTTCTGATAACAGAACATGGCGAAGAGAAGGAGTTTAACCAGTTAAGCGGAGGAGAACAGATGGCAGCCTCGCTTGCGGTTCGCTTTGCTCTCTTGAAGATACTTTCAGGATGCGATGTTGTATTTCTTGATGAACCTACCCAGAACATGGATGAGATGCGCAGGGAGAAGCTTTCCGAGCAGATACTGAACATATCCGGATTCCAACAGATTTTTGTCATATCACATGACGACACATTCAACGAGAAGTATGAGAATGTGATCAAGGTGGAGAAGATCGATGGAGCGAGCCGGGTTGTGGGTGGTGACTTGATATCATGATCCGGGTTTGGCTCTTTGCAATCTTACAATTCAGATAACTGGAAATCAAGGCGACCGACCCACCGGGTGGTTACCTCATAGCCCTCTTAGCAAGTCCATCGGCTTTATCCGGCTGATTCTTGCCACATAAACAGCGGTTGAGACCAGCCCCATGGCAACTGCAAGCGACAGCCCCATATAAACAAACTCTGCCCTGATCACGACAAGGTTATTGAACCCGACCGCACGGTATATCAGCGTGTTGAGCAGTTCTGCGATCGGAAAAGACAATGCACACCCAATTACTCCGCCGATACCACAGATGATCAATCCCTCAAGTCCGATGCTCATGATAATCGATCCCCTGGAGAACCCGAGCACCTTCAAGATCCCGATCTCCCTCTTCCGATCGCTTAAGGAGAGGAGCATCATGCGTTTCCATACATGTTTGAGTTCAAAAAAGATGAGAAATGCATCATATACCAACTGATGGATACCGGCACACTCGGATGGCTTGCTATCGTTACGCTGATCTTGACCCCAATCCCGATTATCTGCTATCCTATGCTTGTAAGGAGATCACAAGACGCAGGTAGACACGGAGGCGGCGATATGCTTTGATGTGTGGTCTTGGTTTTTTCCCCACCCCCTACGCCCCTCAATTCTGTGGTTCACTTCCCGATCACCGCCTCGACAAACCCCTTGAAGAGCGGTGCAGGTTTTTCAGGTCTTGATTTGAACTCCGGGTGGAACTGACATCCGATAAAGAATCTGTGCGAAGGAATCTCGGCGATCTCCATCCGGTTCATGTTTTTCCCGGAGAATACCATGCCTTTTGACTCAATCTCACTGATGTACTCCGGATTCACTTCGTACCGGTGTCTGTGTCGTTCTACGATCTTCAGGTTGCCATACAGCAGGTGTGCAAGCGACCCTTTGACAAGCACTGCCTCATAATTCCCAAGACGCATACTGCCACCCATATCAAGGACGCCATGCTGCTCCGGAAGCAGATCAATCACCGGATGCGCTGTACTCCCAAATTCCGAGCTGTTTGCGTCCTGCCATCCAATCACATTCCTTGCAAACTCGATCACCGCAAGCTGCATGCCAAGACATAGTCCCAGAAACGGCACATCGTTTGTTCTGGCGTATTCGATCGCACAAATCTTCCCTTCGACTCCGCGTTCGCCAAAGCCTCCCGGGACAAGTATCCCATCAAACTCTTGAAGAGACTCTTGAACCTGCCCATGGGTGCCTTGCAAGTTATCCGAGTCGATTAATTTGATATCGACCCTGCAGCCACACGCGATCCCCGCATGTTTGAGGGATTCCATGATGCTTGTGTATGCATCCCTGAGATCGATATATTTTCCGACAACGGCGATGGATATATGATCCCCACCCTCATCAGTCATTTCCATCCGTTCGACCAGTTCTTTCCAGCCGGACTGGCTATTACTTGTGTCCAGTTCAAGTTTGTCCATGAGATATGCGGATAGCCCCTCTTCCTCGAAGATCAGCGGAACACGGTAGATATCCTTAGCATCCGGGGCACTGATGACCGCGTTAACCGGAACATCGCAGAAAAGAGCGATTTTTTCCTTTGCCGCGGCTGGCAGCTTGGATGCACATCGCGCAACGATGAGGTTCGGATAGAGACCAAGTTCCCTGAGTTCCTTTACCGAGTGCTGGGTCGGCTTGGTCTTCTGCTCGCCCTGTGCATCGACCGGGACAAGCGTCACATGGACGAGCGCAAGATCGTGCGCCGCCTCCTCTCGTTGCATCTGCCTTGCCGCCTCCAGAAACGGCATCGACTCGATATCTCCTACCGTGCCGCCGATCTCGATTAAGCATACATCTGCTCCGCTTGCCTCTGCCACGCTCCGAACTCGTTCCTTGATCTCGTTTATCACATGGGGGATGATCTGCACCGTGCTTCCGAGATAATCGCCCCTCCGTTCTTTTTCGATTACCGCCTTATACACCTGCCCCGTGGTTATGTTGTGGTCGCCAGTAAGTTCGGTGTCAAGAAACCGCTCGTAGTTGCCAAGGTCAAGATCGACCTCGCCGCCGTCCTTCAGTACAAAGACCTCGCCATGCTGAAACGGGCTCATGGTCCCTGCATCGATATTGATATAGGGATCGATCTTGATCGCTGTTACCTCGTATCCATTGCATTTCAGGATTCTCCCGATGGATGATGTGGTGATGCCCTTTCCAAGACCGCTCATGACCCCGCCAGTGACGATGACGTATTTCATGATGGTTATTGGGTGGTCAAATATGTTAAAACATCGGTGCGGTGCATCATTTGCAAACCGCCTCTCTCGATTTCACCCTGAAGATGTAACCACTTGATCACGATCGTTGATGGTATAGAGAATTCTATAGTCTCCGACCCGAAGACGATAGCCCTCGTTACCTTTGATCTTGAGCGCACCCTTTGGTCTCGGTTCTTTTTTCAAAGATTCGATCACTTCGTATATCCTATTCAGAGGTTGTTTTGGGACTTTTCTAAGCTCTTTTTTGACTTGGTTCGCGATGAACAGCGTGTACATCAGAGTTTTCCCTCTTTACGGAGTTCTTTCACGAAGTCGTCCCAATTCGTGAGATCCGGGGATCCTTTCATGGCCAATTCCAGATCTATCCGATCCTCCAGCAACTCGATATACCCTTCCAACTGCTGGTAGGATCTGATATCAAGTTGCACTGCGATTTTAGTGCCGGATTCGTTGGTTACGTATTGTTTTTGAATGGGGTGCATTTTTAGCTCTCAATATGCTTTTATTATTTTTGAATCTACATTCTATTTCTGATCATGTTCTTTAGGACACCGTAAATTTTTATTTACAAATAAAATGCAGTACATATTAATCTTTTTACAAACCGTTCACTTTAGAAAGTGCATCCTTAATTATTTTACTTTGTTCTTCTGAAAGAAGTTCACTTCGTTCTCCAAAAGTAATCATGTCTTTGGTCGGTTTGATAAAATTGTAAAAATCGTTACTGTTTGGTAAATTTGGAATATCCTTTATATCAAATCCTTTATTGATTAATGCAACTTGGTATGTTAGCAAGTCTAATATTTGCGGGGATGCTGACGGCATATTTTGGATTTAAGCATATACGTTGTACAAGATCAACCAAATGCTTTGTATAATGTGGATAAAACTGGCTTAAAAATTCTTTTTTTGTTACAGAGTATTTCTGAGTATACTTTAATTTTATCTCTCGACTCATAAAATCATAAAAACTCTCCAGAAGTTTTTTGCGTTCATAACTTTCAAATCTTCTGCCTGAAAGGCGATTTTTAATCTGATCTTCCCGAATTAACTCTTGGGATTGCCTGATATTTGCTGCAAATCTGGCAATATCGCCTATGCTACGCGTATCATCGAGATCGAGTGTATAAAAACCACTCCCTTTATTTATCAGGCATTTACTGATTTCTACACATTTCGCAGTTATCTGTGCATAATCCATTTAAACCACTTATGTTCTACAGTGTTAATAATTTTTCTTCACCAACCGTATCTCAGCCTCCTCAAGCCCATACAACTCATACACCCGTGCATCGATCTCCTGATCAGTCTCCGCGATCTCGCCTCCACCCACTCTGCCGCCAGATACTCGGTCATGATCTCAGAAACCGCTCATGACCCCGCCGGTGACGATGACGTATTTCATGATGGTTATTGGGCGGTCAAATATGTTAAAACATCGGTGCGATAACACAGAGTTTTCTTATTGACCGGTATTCATAAATTCAATCTTACAACAGGTGTAACTACTCAGGTACCTAAAACCACTGTCGGGGGACTTCACTATGCAAAGACTATCCGGGACATGGGGGATACTGCAACCAAACCGAAAATTTAACCGCAGAATGCGAGAGAGGGACGCGGGGGAAATAAACGGTTAAATGCTCTCTCGTTCCTCTGCGCCCCCGCGGTTATTATTCTTGCCAGAAAGTACAGAATCGCAATCAGACGACCAATCAACCTACTGGAGTAGTTACCAATAGGTTAATTTCTCTGTAACCATCTGCGTTCTTCTGTGGTTTTATTCCCTATATCTCATCCTGGATAGTTCTTCTGCACTGATGCCCCATACAGGAGGCGCTCATGTTACCCCTAAAAAACAGGGAAGAGCCGTATAAGTTTTGCATTGCGGGTAATTTGAGGAAAGAAGGAAGTTTCGCAGGTTGGATGGGTGTGATCTCTTTTATTTAATGCGATGTTCAGGATATTTTGGGGCGGGATGCTCTGATATTTGTTTGAAACTTCGCGAAATGTCTGTTTAGTGTTGCGGTGCGGTGACTGTAATCGCGGGGTTGATTTTTATATTTTATGCTGAATTATTTTGTGGATTGTGTTGTATAAATGTGTTAGCTACTGAAGTGTATATACCATAAAAAAAATAATAAATAAATGTAGCACCATTGCCACCCCGGTCGGCAACCTTGAGCCGCAATTACATGAAATAGCGGAGAGCCGTCAACAATCGGCTCACGCATTTACAGCCGCGCAGACCTCATCGGCTATCTGCTCGATGCTGCCACTTCCATCGACCGTCACAAGCGTTCCCCTATTTCCGTAATAATCGATCAGGGGCTGCGTCTGTTTTTTATATACCAAAAGGCGGTTTTTAATCGAGTCTTCCCGGTCATCATCGCGGTGATATAGCCTCTTGCCACACCGGTCGCATACGCCCTCGTTTTCCGGCGGGTTGAATGTTAGGTGATATGTTGCCCCGCATTCACATACGCGCCGTGCTGACAGACGGGTGATCAACTCGGCGTCAGGCACATCGATATTGAGCACGAGATCCAGCCCCCGGTCAAGCCCTCTGAGTATGTCTGCGAGCGCATCCGCCTGTGGAATCGTTCTCGGGTAGCCGTCAAGGATGAAAGCCTTCGCACAGTCTGCCTGAGAGAGCCTATCCCGGATCATTTCGATCAGCACCGAATCAGGGACGAGTTCGCCCCTGTTCATATATTCTGCGGCGCGGTTCCCAAGTTCCGTGCCTGCTGCCCGTCTTAGAATGTCTCCCGTGGAGATGTGAGGGGTGTTAAGTTTCCCAGACAGCAGTGCTGCCTGGGTCCCTTTCCCGGAACCGGGAGGTCCAAGGAGTATGATGTTCATCGTATCCTCGCCTCATGTCCCGCCAAAGAACGAGCGCATCATAGGATGCATCTCCATCAACTGCTCTGATGCAAGATCCTCGTACAGTCGGTACACGATGCTCACAGTTAGCAGAAGCCCTGTGCCGCCAGCCTGACCGACCGTCCCGAGCAGTGATGCAAAGAGTGTGAGCGCGCCGATAAACGCCCCGCCAAGGATCGTGACCTTTGGGATATACCGATCCATGACCCGCTCGATGCTCTGCGGGCTTCGCCTGAACCCTGGAATCTGCATCCCGGACTTATGTATATTCTGCGCAACGCTCTTTGCACCCATACCGGTCGTCTCGATCCAGAACAGAGCAAAGATGATGCCGCCTCCGATTAGCATCCCTGCGTCACAGAAGACACGGAGCAGGATCTGCCAGACCTCGATCGTAACCCCCAGACTTGCGTATTCTGGCACCACAAGCGAGGGGATCCAGTCATACGGACTGTTAATCGGTGAAATATAATACATTAAACCGCCAAGCGGCGTGGTTCCGGTGCTTCCACCAAACTCGCCGAGTATCGTGATTCCTTTGCTAGACAGGAGCATTCCGATCATCTGGATGTTTGCCTGTAGTGCCCTGACAAGAATCATCGGAAGCACGCTTGCATAGATTAACTTCACCGGGAACCTGCCTCTTGCGCCGCGAACTGCGCTGTGAGCCAGTGGAATCTCGATTCTGGTACTCTCCGCAAATACAACGACCAAAAATATGACAACGGTGCTGACCAGTGCAAGGAGTCCTGTGACAATCAGGATGTCGATGGTGCTCGTTGGTAGCCATCCGACCTGAATCATAGATACCCATTTTGGAATCAGACCGACTGGCAGGGAACCTGCCCCCGATTCTGGTATCCAGCTGAAGAGACCTGTGAAGATCTGCTGGGATACCCCCGCAACGATGAAAAGTCCAACGCCAGACCCGATACCCCACTTGGATATGACCTCGTCCATGAAGAGAATCAGCACGCCGCCGATACATATCTGGAGGAGAAGGAGAAGCATGATGGCACCAGGGCTAACACCAAACGCGCTGGCAACCTCAGCAGACGGCTCGATATATCCGCCCATTACCTGCGGAAGCGCTGTGAACAGGATCATTGCAAATACCAGCATCTTTTGCGCGCCCTGGAAGATCGACTGATCACTAGGATTAGACATATCAAGGTTGATGACTTTCGCACCGACCAGCAGTTGCAGAATGATCGATCCGGTAACGATCGGACCGATACCAAGTAACATCAGTGTTCCACCCTGTCCTGCAAGGAATGCACGATACATCGCAAACAGGTCGGTAGACTCAGGTGACATGCCGAATAGAGGTATGTTCGAAAGCGCGAGATACAGAATAAGGATGCCGATAGTCCACAGGAGCTTCTTCTTTAGGTGTACGTGCCCCTCCGGGCTTGCAACGGCTGGAAGTCTGGCGAGAATCGGCTCAACCGCTTCTTTAAAACTCATTAAAACACCATCTGCAGGATCATTCAGAAGGTAGGACTGCTGTACCGCCTGCGTTCTCAATCTTTGTGATCGCATTGGCAGAAAATGCCGGTGCAGTGATCGTCAGAGACTGATTCACCCTGCCAGTGCCAAGGATCTTGGTGATGCCAAGTCTGCCGGCATCAATGTGTACCACACTATCCTTCTGCTCGGCAACCCCTGTGCGCAACAATTCGGGTACCATGCCATCGAGTTCACCTATATTAACGGTGTTCGTACCGGGAATAACTTTCTGCGGTCGTGTGAACCCGTGTTTTCCATAAGCATACCCACGCAGAAACGCCCGCACCGCATGATGTTTGCATGCGCCGGATTTACCGCGTCCTCCACGATTGCCTGCACCCCGTCTGTTCTTATGCGTACCTCCGCCACAGGTACGCGATCCTCGAAATTTCTTTGCATTCATCCGTATGTAGCCTCTATGATTTTTTTAGATTTTGCATTTTGCAATTGCTCATATCCATAACGGATTCCTACGGATATAAAGGTTATTATACCAGTTGATTAGCGATTGACAATGCATGGTACGATCATGCACGACACAGCAGAAAAACAAGCATACCTTAAATATAAAGAGATATAAGTAGTAACCACCAACATCGGAGGGATGGAAATGGCAAGAATATTCGCAAAAAATCTGTCGAAGAAAAATGTCATGAGCAGCGATGGGTCTGTAATCGGGGTGCTGTACAATATTGTGATGGATGTACGAACCGGGAAATTGGTCAATCTTGTGGTAAAACCTGATATGTCAGTGGACAAATCCAGATATCAGATGGATGGAAATTACATATTAATTGGCTTTAGCGCTGTTCGTGCAGTCAGGGATTTCATCGTTGTTGACAAGAAAGAAGCGATGGCATAACGTCGTTACGACGATACTAAATGTCTACAAATACCCAGTATTCGTATGTATCCCCTGAAGAGTCGTATGCAGAGACTCTACGGACAGTTAAAAAACTGATGCTGATAACTTATGCAGTTCTTACAGCATCGTTCGTCATACTCGGAGTCCTTGCCGTTTTACTGGTCTTCAGATTGAATGCCGATGGCATGTTCATTGTCTGCGAGCTCATAGACTCTATGGGCTGGTGGATCGCGGTGCTGATATTTGCGCCGATCGCAGGATATGTTGTGACTTATGCAGTTGCCCCCCGCATTATACAGAAGGCGCTGTATGCCGACATCCAGCTTCGGGAGGAGTCACTTGGTGTGCGCAACCAGATGATGCTACTTGAAGAGCACGTCGATACGCTTGTCTCGGTTGTGGATAAAATTCATGTTGCGGCTGACGAGTGCAACGAATCTGCGCGCGAGTGCAGCGTCTCTGCAAACGAGAGCAGAACAGCGACCGGCAGGCTGGAGGATGAGATTCGCGGGCTTAAGAAAGCAACGGGCAGGGCGTACGAGGTTGTTGGATTGTTCGATGAAGCTATCGACCTGTTCAGTAAGAAAACCACAGATTTGAATGATGATATTGAGTCGCTTGAGAAAACTCTTGATGATCTGGCAAATAACCGGGCAAAGGTGCTTGAAGAGTCGCTGCAACCGATGAAAAACAGCCTCCTTGCGTTAAGAAAGGAGAACGTACAGATGCACAGAGCCTCGGTGGAACGGATCAAATCAATAGAAGGTGCAGATGAGGACTTGCACGAGTTCCTGCTCGAACTGATACGCGGCGTCTCGTCCGCCTATCGCAGCCACGAGGATAAGAAGCGGGTGAATTGATCATTTTGTGTAATGATCAAACGGATATGCAAACGGCGCGATAGTAGACTCCCGATCACCAACTATCAACCACAATCGACAGATCCCCCGAACTCATATATTGAGGTCTGCCTCGTATTCGTCTTCAGGAGATTCGACAACCTTACACCGATCAGTCGGATCTTCCGTTCCCCGACGAACTCCCCCACAAGCTCCTTTGAGATGTTCTTGACCAGTTGCAGGTCAGAACCAGGAAACCCGATACTCTTTGCTCGTGTGTGCGTAGTAAAGTCCTCGAACCTGACTTTTACAGAGACTGTCCTGAACTGATATCCGGTCTTGATCAAGGCTTTATGTGTCCTACTGGCGAGCGCATCGATTGAACCATAAATAACCTCCGGATCAGTCGTGTCTTCATCAAACGTTAACTCCCTGCCAACTGATTTAACTGTGGGCGATTCTTTCACCTCGCGTTTATCAATCCCGCGGGCAAGATCATGCATCTGGTAGCCCCACTTCCCGAAACTTGAGACAAGTTTTTTGACATCGTACATACGGAGGTTACGTATCGTCTCGATCCCCATGCCATCAAGCGTTTTTCCGGTCTTTTTTCCGATTCCGGGTATTTTTGTGATTGGCATCGGGTCAAGAAACTCCTGTACCTCGGCATGCGTAACAACGGTAAGCCCATCAGGCTTCTCTACATCGGACGCAATCTTTGCCACAAGTTTATTCGGACCGATCCCGATGGAACACGTGAGCCGCTCCTCTTTGAAGACCTCTTCCTTGATGCTCTGTGCGATCCTGATCGCGTCCGCAGAATCATCCGTTTTTATCTCGAGAAATGCCTCGTCAATACTGACCTTCTGGAATTTATCCGCGTGGGCATAACTCCGGAGAATTTTCATGATCCGCCCTGAAACCGTCTGGTACAGCGCCATTTCAACCGGTAGGAACCGGGCGTCCGGACAGAGCCGATAAGCCTTTGAGATGGGCATTCCCGAATGAATCCCGTACTCTCTGGCTTCATAAGAACACGTGCTGACAACACCTCTCCCGGTTCCCTCTTTAGGGTCAGCACCAACCACCACCGGACACCCCATAAGTTCAGGATGCTCGACCATCTCGATTGATGAGAAGAAGCCATCCATATCCACAAGAAGAATCGGCCGGGTTCCGTAACTTAAGTCCGGTGGTTTATCTGTCCTCTTCAGAATCGCGCAATTCCTCGCCATCTACGATCATATTGAGCATGAAGTACTTCTCGACGTACCTGGTTAGTTCCTCATCCGAGATGCATGAGACCCGCTCTTCAGCATCGTATATCTGCTGAATCTCCTTTTGAATCTCCATGATTCTCGGGTCACCTTTTTCGATGCTGACTTTCAGTTGCATCAGCTCGCACAGCGCCTCCTCAACCTTATACCGGATAACTTCCCTGCCGGATGAGTCCCCTATCAGCAACTGTCGCTCTGCGCCGATGATTTCTGGCGGATATGGCTCATAAGTGAACGGATTTCTGATTACGCCTGCTGTGTGTATCCCGCTTTCGTGAACAAATACGTTCCTGCCGACGATCGACTTGTTTCTTGGTATCCTGATCCCGATGTTGTTTTCCATATACTCTGCAAAACGCGCTATACTGGAGAGATCATATTTTTCAAAACCTTCGACCCTTCTTACAAGGAATAACAGGATCTTCTCAAGTTCCGCGTTTCCTGATCGCTCACCGATCCCGAGGAACGTCAGGCTCGACCAGTTTGCCCCATGCCAATATCCTGAAATGGATGATGAAACACTCATCCCGAAATCGTCGTGGATGTGCGTCTCTATGTTCTTTGCGCCAAGTTCCTTAAGACGGGTCACGATCTTTGGGATACTGTATGGTTCACACATATCTGCAAACGGTACGGCAAAGCCAAGTGTGTCGCATATCCGGATGGTGCACTCAGGATCGATCTCGAGAATCTCCTTAGCAAGTGGATACACAAAACCCGGTAGATCGGCGCGGGTCATATCCTCAAGGTGTGCGCGGGTGCGCAGCCCGTGATCGACCGCATACTGTATGGCATCCAGATATCGTTCGCGGGCTTCCTCCCGGCTGGCAAGCTGCATCTTATCAAAGATGTGTGAATCAGAGACCGACATCAGTATCCCGACTTCATTGATTCCGTTAACATCAAGCACAAAGTCAATGTCTGCGGGGAGCGCACGCGCCCATCCTGTGATCTCAGGGTATTCGTAACCGAGATCCTGCATGTCTGCGATGGGGTCGCGATCTCGCTCATGATACACGAATGTCTCCAGCTTCTCAACCCCTATCTCATGTAGGTATTCATAGATCTTGATCCTGTGCTTGCGCTTGATCACGACACCGGGCATCTGCGAGCCGTCCCGGATCGTGCTATCGCTAATAAACACCTCGCGCCCCTCTGGCAGCACGATCTTCGGCAGATCGTCGTAATTCTTGTATATTGTATTTTCCATAAACGCCAGTCGCAATACCAGTTACTTATCGTGTGATTAACATCTCAAAGGGGTCTGGTTTGTATGCCCAGTCCGCAGGAAGCACACCGGTTTTGCGATAATATTTTACAAGCCGCCTGATCTTGGATTCGGTCAGTTGCAGCGCACGTTTGTTATGAACGTCCTTTTTGTACCAAGGTGTGTGCGCAGTCTAAGCGCTTTAACGATGAGGTTGCGCATGCCCTCCGAAATTTGGTGCCAGACCGTGGTCCCTGATCTTTTTGTTTGTGACCAGTTTTGCATCAGGTATGCCGTAATGATCCCGCTTGAGGACTTGTCCGCTTTCCACAACCGGACAATGTACCCTTGGTTCTTCCGCATCAATCTCGACCCATGACGTATCTCTGTTCGGTTGGGTCGATCCTGATTTTCCTTTTCTGTTTGAATGCATTCGTGCCACGTTGTTTTATATATCAGAACAAACTGATTTAAGTGTTTCCTAAACCGGGGCTTTGGGGCGATAGTATTCGACCGACGACACATGCCTGACAGGACCTATATATGCAGTCACGGTTGGAAGTCAGTTTTTGATCAAACTTTCGTGAAAATTTTGCGAGTAAGAAATACCATTCGGACACAACCGAAGATCCCCGTGAAATATCTATTTCCATATCACCAATATTCTATTCTATTCCTGACATGATTGACTATCCTACACCTCAAGTCGCCGTGCCACCTCATCCAGGAACTCTTCCGTGTTCACCGTCTTCTGTGCAGGCGGTTCCGCCAGTTTCGCTAAGTCGCCAGTCATTATCCCATCTTCTATCGTCCCTAAAGTAGCAGCATCCAATTTGTCTGCAAATGCACCTAGCTCAGGTGTGCCGTCAAGTTCGCCACGCTTCCGGAGCGCACCACTCCATGCAAATATCAGTGCGACTGAGTTGGTAGAGGTCTTCTCACCCTTAAGATGCTTGTAGTAGTGCTTCTGCACAGTGCCATGTGCCGCTTCATACTCAAAGTAGCCATGAGGCGATACTAAGACCGAAGTCATCATAGCTAAACTCCCGAATGCTGCCGCAAGCATATCTGACATCACATCGCCATCGTAGTTCTTAAGCGCCCATAGCAGACCACCATCCACCCTCATTATCCTTGCTACCGCATCATCGATTAGCGTATAGAAATACGTTATCCCTGCCGCCTCAAACTTATCTTTGTACTTCTCTTCATATAGCTTCTCGAATATCTCCATGAAAGTACTGTCATATGTCTTGGATATGGTGTCTTTCGTAGCGAACCATAGGTCCACTTTCTGGTCCAGTGCGTAAGAGAAACAAGCTTCGGCAAAGCTAGTTATTGATGCGTCAAGGTTATGTATGCCCTGTATGATACCGGGTCCACCAAACTCATGTATCGTGCGTCTAACGTCCCCCCCATTCTCATTCGTGACCACAAGCTCAGCCTTACAGGGACCTTCGATCTTGTACTCAACGTTCTTGTATACATCGCCGTATGCGTGCCTACCCAAGATGATAGGTTTTGTCCAGTTTCTTACCGCTGGTTGTATATTCTTCACCATTATTGGCGTTCTGAAGATAGTACCATCCAGCATAGATCTGATTGTTCCATTGGGGCTCTTCCATTGCTCTTTTAAGTTGTACTCCGTAACCCGTGCCGCGTTTGGCGTTATTGTAGCGCACTTAACACCCACTTTATACTTCTTTATCGCCTCTGTCGCATCTATGGTTATCTGGTCATCGGTCGCGTCCCGCTTTTCTATTGATAGGTCATAGTACTCGGTTTTGAGGTCTATATAGGGAAGCAGAAGTTTATCCTTTACCATAGCCCACATTACCCGGGTCATCTCGTCTCCGTCCATCTCCACTAATGGAGTCTTCATCTGAATCTTATCTGTCATCTTTTTTCTTCACCTATTCTTTCCTGTATCGGAATATTCCAAAACTTCGGTCTCACTTGGCAACATATAGAGGACCTCGTCCCAGGGATGCCGGTACAATCCGGAATGCAGCCGTTTCTGGTCCAGGAAGTGCCCGATCATACCAATTGTCCGCCCTAATACGAATAGACCATTGAGTGTGCCGCTGTCTATTATCTCGTCTATTTCATCCTCTGTATATATCCCGGTAGAGTGCATGATATCAACGAACACTATGCCTACACACCCATCCACATTGAATATGAGATTGTTCTTCTTGGCTGTTGTTATCTTCTCCA